>DAOWJH010000003.1 GCA_030640495.1 Dehalococcoidia bacterium
AGGCTGGTCTCAAGTCAGGCAACAGAGGAGATGGCGGTTAAAAGGAAACATCGGTGCAACCCTATGATAGGAGCGCCCCGATAAACTCCCTCTGCCCCCTCAAAAAGTCAGCGGCAGACATAGCTCGCGTTCCCTCCAGTTGAACCTTTAACACCCCTAAAACTCCATCCCCGGTATAGACGCCAAATGCCGGCTTGGCCCCTTCTCTGGTCGGGGTCAGCGCCACCACCTGTCCTGCTTCAAGGGCTCTTTCCTCAGGCAGAGGCACTGCCTCAATAATCTTGAGCTGCTTTCCCTGCCATCTGGTGTAGCACCCGGGCCAGGGGTTAAAGGCACGCACCCGCCGCCATATATCTACTGCCGATAGATGCCAGTCAATATCACCCTCCTCCTTGGAGATTGAGCTACAGTAAGTAGCCTGGGCTTCATTCTGAGGTTGAGGGGTAAGCTCACCCCTTACCCAGTGAACCAAAACCTCGTGGAGCAGGCGAGCCGCTACCAGGGAGAGCTTAGCTATAAGCGAGCCGGTGGTATCGTGCAGTGAAATAGAAATCTGGGCTCTGGCTAATATAGGGCCGGAATCCAAGCCCTTATCCATCAGCATAATGCTAACCCCGGTAAACTCGTCACCGGCAAGGATAGCCGCTGCCACCGGCGAGGCTCCGCGAAAACTAGGTAGTAGCGATGGATGGATATTAATACACCCGCAAGCGGGGATATCTAGAACCGACTGTGGCAGAATTTGACCATAGGCAAATACCACGATAGCATCGGGGTGAAAGTCAGCCATTTGCGCCACCACCTCAGCCCTCTTCAGACTATCTGGTTGCATCACCGGCAGCTTCCAGGCGGCGGCTGCCCTTTTCAGGGGAGGTGAAACCAGGGAACGTCCTCTACCCACCGGTTTATCCGGCTGAGTATAAACAGCCGCTACCTGATATTGATTAAGCACAAGGTGTTCAAGGCAAGGAACGGCAAAATCAGGGGTACCCATAAAAATAACTCGCAATTTTAGCCTCCCACCACTAGATTCTAGCATTAAAAGATTTTCCTAACAAACCGGGGCATTTTTATATTTGTCGGGTAAATATCAGGTAAAAAAACAAGCCTGATAGACTTAGCAAGGGAAAAGAAGGGCTAAAAACGCCCCAAAACCAGCACCAAAAGCTTTGCCAAGCAAGATGCCCGCTGATATTATCAGGGTAAATTTTGGACAATTGTCCTCCCAGAAAAATTTTGCGGCATCCGGCCATTTCATATCTATGATGTAAATATTAGGTAAAAAAGCAAGCCTGACAGACTTTTTAAGGGAAAACAGGAGCTAAAAACGCCCCAAAACCAGCACCAAAAGCTTTGCCAAGCAAGATGCCCAGTATTATTCTAGTAGCATCCCTCAAAATTTCCTCCCTCAATCCTCAGCTAAGCCGGCTACGCTCCCCACGCCCACCCAGCGTTAAATGGTGCTTCAACTCTATAGCATAAACCAGTGACTTTTAAGGGTCAAATAATAGAGGGGGATTTAATGGGAGCTAGGTCAGCACAAGAAATCTGGGAAGCCGCCCTGGGGGAGCTGCAAATCCAGGTCAACAAACCAAACTACCGGACCTGGCTGGAAAAAACGGTAGGCTTAAGTTATCAAGATAATCAGTTTATTGTAGGTGTACCTAATCCCTTCGTCGCTGAATATCTAGACAAGAACCAGCGCTCATTAATTGAAAAAACACTTATTGGTCTTACCCACCATGATGTCAAAGTCCTTTTCTCGGTAGATGCCAGGCATCAAAACTCACCAGGTAGCTATAGAGGCCGAGAAGAAAGCCTTCCCATGTTTAACCCCAAATATACCTTTGATTCCTTCATTGTCGGTAACTGTAACCGTTTAGCCCATGCTGCTGCCCTAGGGATAGCCGAAAACCCGGGGCGTAGCTATAATCCGCTGTTCATATATGGGGGGGTGGGTTTAGGCAAGACGCATTTACTGCAAGCGATTGGTCATATGGCTCAAGCCAGCCATATTCAGGTAATTTGTGTTAGCGGTGAACAGTTTACTAACGAGTTTATAAATGCTATTCGGGAGAAGAAAACGGAGGAATTCCGCAATAAGTATAGAAGGGCTGATATGCTGTTGATTGATGACATCAACTTTATCAGCGGCAAGGAGCAGACAGAGGAGTGCTTCTTCCATACCTTTAACGAGCTACATAACGCTAATCATCAGCTGGCTATTACCAGTGACCGCCCGCCTAAATCATTGCCCTTATTACAAGACCGACTTCGCTCCCGTTTTGAGTGGGGGTTGGTAGTTGATATTCAACCACCAGATTTAGAAACACGCCTAGCTATTCTGCAATCCAAGAGTGAGCGGGAAGGAGCGAATATCACTTCAGATGTACTGGAGTTTGTTGCCCAGCAAAGTCAGCAAAACATAAGGGAGCTAGAAGGCAACCTAAACCGGGTTATTGCTTACATCAGACTGACCAGGGCTTCAGTTACCATTGAGCTAGCCTCACAAGCACTGGAGAGCATAGCCACCAAGACGGCTAAAGGTGCTGCTACCACCCTGACTCTAGTCATAGAGGCAGTAGCTGAAAGCTTTCAGCTAACACCTTTAACCTTAAAAAGCAGGAATAGAGATAAGGAAACTGCTTTAGCCCGACAGGTAGCCATGTATCTTCTCAAGCAGGGAACCAATTGCTCGCTGGCTGAAATTGGTCTGGAGCTGGGAGGCAGAAACCCATCAACTGTCAGCCACGCCTATGAAAAAATAGCCAGTGATATTGAAACCAGCCCCTATTTGAGGCATAAAATCTTAGACATCCAACACAAAATATGCCCCAAGAAAAAGGGTAGGAATTATTAATAA
>DAOWJH010000084.1 GCA_030640495.1 Dehalococcoidia bacterium
CCCTCTCCTTCAAAGGAGAGGGGGAGGATTTTATAAAGAGGGGCTAACGCCCCTCTTAGACACCCGAATTAAAGGGGAAAACGGAATAGTAAAGGGATTAAAAGGGGCGTAGCTCCTTTAAGAACTTCTCTTCCCTCTCCCCTTATAAATGGGGTCTGAAGTAGTTTTATAAGAGAGGCGAAGCCTCTCTTATAAAACTACTTCCCCCTCCCTTCATAAGGGAGGGGGATTAAGGGGGTGAGGTAGATAAACAATCTCACCGGCTAAGATTTGAGCAAGGTAAAAGGTTGTGCTATAGTAAAAGATAAAGGTTTGGTCACTATTGGGGACCAAAAATAAAGAAAGTAGGAGTAAGATGCCGGGAACATGTGGTTTAGCTTGCGAAGTCTGCGAATTTCCAGCACGCGGGATTTGTCCGGTTGGCGGTTGTGTCGCCGGCACTGATGAAAAAGCTCCGGAGAAGCTGGAGAAGTTTAAAGCAGCATTTGGTCACTCTTGTGCAGTACTTGAGTGTGCCATCAAGAACAAAGTGGATTATTGTTTTAGGTGTGAGAAATTCCCTTGTGACGTTCATTATCAGCAGGAGCTTTACAGTAAAAAACTCCTCGATATGATTAGGGGAATGAAAGAGAAGAAGTAAAGGATTTAGACCACCATTAATAACTAAATTTATGGAGGGATCGCATAGTGGCCTAGTGCGGGCGCCTGCTAAGCGCTTACCCTGGGAAACCGGGGTCGTGGGTTCAAATCCCACTCCCTCCGCCATAGAAAGTTATTATGCCCCTTGAATAAGGGGGTTATATTTTAATACCACAGGACAGAAGATTATGCCTCAATATTATATCTGGACTATAGGCTGTCAGATGAATAAGGCTGAGTCAGAGCGGCTCGGTAGCTGCCTGGAGCAACTGGGATACCAAGCAACAACTACCGCCGAGGCGGCTGATTTCATAGTGCTTAATAGCTGTGTGGTGCGCCAGAGTGCCGAGAACCGAGCCATTAACAAGCTCAACGCCCTTAAATCACTAAAAAGGTCACGCCCAAGCTTAACTCTAGCCGTTACCGGTTGTCTGGTAAACTCCAGGCTTGACCACCTTAAAAAAAGCTTCCCCCATGTTGATTACTTCTTTAAGCCCGGAGATTATCCACCGTGGATAGAAAAACCCGAATTAAATTCAGTATTACCCCTGCACCCCTCACCCAGCACCTTTGTTCCCATCATTCAGGGCTGTGATAACTTCTGTTCCTACTGCATTGTCCCCTACCGCCGTGGCCGGGAAAGGAGCCGTCCAGTTGAAGAAATAGTCTGTGAGGTTAAACAGCTGGTGCATCGTGGCGTAAAAGAGGTTACCCTGCTGGGACAAAATGTGGATTCATACGGGCATGACCTGCCTGACCAACCAGACCTAGCCGACTTATTAACCGAGCTAAATACTATAGATGGCTTAGCTCGCCTCCGCTTCCTGACCAATCACCCCAAGGATATGAGCCCCAAGCTCATTGATGCTGTAGCTTGCCTGGACAAGGTCTGCGAGCATATATGCCTCCCGGTTCAGTCAGGCAGCAACGATATCCTCAAAGCTATGAGAAGAGGCTATACTGTAGAGCACTATCGCCAGCTTGTTACCAGAATACGCAGTAAGCTCCCCGGGGTAGCCCTCAGCACCGATGTCGTCGTCGGTTTCCCCTCAGAAAGCACCCCCCAGTTCCAGCAAACTTTCAACCTGCTCTCTGAACTAAGGTTTGATACCGTCCATGTAGCTGCCTATTCACCGAGACCGGGAACTATTGCCTCCAGAAGCCTTGAGGATAATATCCCGCCGGCTGAGAAAAGGAAGCGACTGGACAAGATTGAGCAACTTCAGCAGGGTATTGCCACTGAAATTAATGCCCGACTATTAGGTAAGACTGTTGAAGTCTTGGTAGAAGGCAAGAAAAAGGGCAAGTGGCAAGGTCGCACCAGAACTGGTAAACTAGTATTCTTCAGCAACAACAACGACTGCCTGGGGCAACTGGTGAAAATCAGGATTGAGCGAACAAGCCCCTGGGCGCTACAGGGTAAGGTTAAAGCAAATAGCACTAATTAAAAACAAGGAGGAAAAGTGGACAAGATTAAAAAGCTAAATTTGGGGTTAATTGGGGCATCGCTTATCAGCCTAGTATCTTTGGCCGGCTGTGCTCTACCAGAGGGGACTGAAGAAGGTGGCGGCAGCCCATGGACTATGATTCTCTTTCTGTTATTATTCTTTGGGCTGATGTATTTCGTTCTCATTAGACCACAGCGCAAGAGACAGAAGGAACACCAGCAGCTGGTGGAAGAACTAAACAGGGGTGATAGGGTAGTTACTGCCGGCGGAATCTATGGGGTGATTGAAAGCATCAGTGAGGATAGTGTAGTCATAGAAGTGGAATCAGGAACCGTGCTGAGGGTGGCTAAAAATAGCGTAGCCCTCAAACGAGAGAGATAGAGATTTGACTAACCTCGTACAAGTCAAAGAAAGGATAGCCGAGCTAAAAAAGGAGCTAACGGCGGTTATTGTCGCCCACAATTACCAACGACCTGAGGTTCAGGATATAGCCGACTTTGTTGGCGACTCGCTGGAGCTAGCTCGCCAGTGCACTGAGGTAGATGCCCAAACCATTGTCTTTGGCGGCGTCCGTTTTATGGCTGAAACCGCCGCCATCCTCAATCCTGACCGCACTGTTCTGCTCTCAGAGGGTAACGCTGGTTGTCCACTGGCAGACATGATTAGCCCTGATGAGCTAAGGCAATGGAAGCAGAGATACCCCCGGGCAGCAGTTGTCTGCTACGTCAATTCATCAGCCGGAATCAAGGCTGAGAGTGATATCTGCTGCACCTCGGCTAATGGAGTCAAAGCGGTTAACTCGGTAGCCAACGATGATATACTCTTTGTCCCTGACCAGAACCTGGGGCACTATATTTCCACCCAGACTAAAAAGAATATGATTCTTTACCCCGGCTTCTGCTATGTCCACCATCGACTTAAGCCAGAGCAGGTAAAGCTAGCCAAACAACTCCACCCTGATGCCCGGGTATTGGTTCACCCCGAGTGCCCGCCCGAGGTGATAGCCCTGGCTGAAGCTGCCCTTAGCACCTCACAGATGCTCCGCTATGTTAAGGCAAGCTCACATCAAAGCTTCATCATCGGCACTGAGGAAGGCATACTCCACCGCCTGCGCCTGGAGAATCCAGCCAAGTCCTTCTACCTAATCTCAAACGGGCAAATCTGCACCGATATGAAAAAGACAACCCTGGAGGTACTGGCTCAGACGATGGAGTTAAGGCAAAATATAGTTACCGTCCCTGAAGAGGTAAGATTAAAAGCAAAACAGGCAGTTGACCGAATGCTGGCCATAGTGTGAGGAGAGTCAAAGAGAGGCGAAGCCCCTCCAATCTACCTTGATAAACGACCCGCCTCTAGATAAAATATTCTAGAGGGGGAGTTAAGCGATGAGCTATTATGACTACATTATAGTTGGCAGTGGTATTGCCGGACTTTATTCTGCCCTGCTGGCCAAGGAGCAGGGGAGGGTGCTGGTTATAACCAAGGGCAGTATTGACGACTGCAATACCAAATACGCCCAGGGGGGTATCGCTGCTGCCATAGCTAAAAATGATTCCCCCAAGCTCCACTTCCAGGATACTATCACCGCCGGCGACGGCTTGTGTAATGAAGAGGCAGTGAGTATCCTGGCCAACGAAGCCTCTGACCGCATCAGCGACCTGGTCAATTTTGGCGTTCCCTTTGACACCGTTAACGGCGAAATTGCCCTCACCACCGAGGCAGCTCACACTGTCCCCCGTATCCTCCACGCCGGGGGTGATGCCACTGGTGAGCACATTGAGGTTACCCTCAGTAGCCGGGTGCGGTCATCTAAAATCCAGGTGCTTGAAGATTGCCTGGCTACCGAGATTGTGGTAGAAAAGGGAGTAGTTAACGGAATAAAAGCCCTTGATTGCCGCACCGGCTCTACCGAGGAATACGAGTGTCGCTACCTGATTCTAGCCACCGGTGGCGCCGGACAGCTATTCAAGTTCAACACTAACTCCGAGATAGCCACTGGCGATGGCATAGCCCTAGCCTTTAACGCCGGGGCTGAAATTGTGGATATGGAATTCTACCAGTTCCACCCTACCGCTCTGCACCTGCCCGGGGTAACCCCATTTTTAATATCTGAAGCAGTCAGGGGTGAAGGGGGAGTGTTGCGCAATGTAGATGGCTACCGTTTTATGCCCGATTACACCCCCGAGGCTGACCTGGCACCACGCGATATAGTAGCCCGCAGCATAGTCCACGAAATGGAGAAAACAGGCTCAGACAGGGTGTTTATTGACATTACCCATTTAACGCCCAAGGTTACTACTACCCGCTTTCCCCATATATATCGGTTCTGTCTTGACCATGGCTTGGATATTACCAAGGGTCTGGTGCCAGTAGCCCCGGCAGCTCATTACATGATGGGTGGTATTAAAACCAACCTCTGGGGAGAAACCAATATCACTGGATTATTCGCTGCCGGTGAAGCCGCCTGCACCTGGGTCCACGGGGCAAACCGACTAGCCTCAAACTCTATGCTTGAAGTACTTGTGTTCAGCAAAAGAATTATGGAGAAAACCAGAAAGGGAGCCAAGATAGAGACAGCTGCCACCAGCAAGGGTGAGGAGACTCACCGCTCACTTAGCCAGAGGCAACTTCCTCAGGTTGCGCCTGCTCCCAGCTTTTCCGCCTTACAACAGTTGCACTGGGAGCAAGTGGGCATCATCCGCCACCAGGAAAGCCTGACCGAGGCAGCAGATACCCTGGCTGCCTGGCAGAAATCATTACCCCCGCCCACCGACCGCCATTCCTACGAGCTAAACAACCTGGTATTGACCGGACGACTGGTAACTGAGGCAGCCCTTCTCAGAGAAGAGAGCCGTGGGGCTCACTTCCGCTCCGATTTCCCTCAGAGTCTACCCCAATGGCAGCGCCATATCGTATTTACCAGAAAATCAGGAAGCTAACCAAGAACCTATGAAGGAGTTCCACCCTTTTAAAAACTAGCTTCCCCTACTTTAAGAGAGATTAATCTAAGGGGGTGTCAAAGAGGGGCTTCGCCCCTCTTTAAAAAATTCTCTTCCCCTTCCCCTTATTAAGGGGAAGGGGATAAAGGGGATAGGGTTACTAAGCAAGAACTACAGGGGGTGAGGTAGGTGAATAAATTCCAACCATCTGAAGAACAGATTGATAACATCATAGACTCCGCCCTGGCTGAGGATATAAGCCACGGTGATGTAACCAGTGAGGCACTATTACCACCCCAGCTCCAGGGAAAGGCGTCCATACTGGTTAAGGCTGAGGGGATACTGGCTGGTGGTCAGGTAGCCAAGAGGGTATTCCTCAAGGTTGACCCCTCACTTAAGGTAGAAATACTTATTGAAGATGGGACAAAGGTAAAACCTGGAGATATAGCTGCCACCATTGGTGGCCGGGTAGTCAGCATCCTCAACGCCGAGCGGGTAGCTCTCAATTTCCTACAAAGACTCAGTGGCATTGCTTCACAGACAGCCCAATATATAGCCGAAACCCACGGACTCGCTGCCAGGATTACTGATACCCGCAAAACTACCCCCGGCCTCAGGCTATTGGAAAAGTATGCGGTGCGTGTCGGTGGTGGGCAAAACCACCGCTTTCACCTGGGTGATGGCATCCTGATTAAGGATAACCATATAGCGGCACTACGCGCCCTAGGTATGAGCCTGAAGGATATTGTGGCTAAGGCTAAACAGAATGCCCCCCAAGGCTCAAAGGTTGAGGTGGAGGTCAACACTGCTCAG
>DAOWJH010000043.1 GCA_030640495.1 Dehalococcoidia bacterium
AACTATTCCTGCCACCGTTCATTACTAAAAGCTGACGGCAGCTCTTCAGCTAAAGGCATAGCCATTAGCTTACTGCGTATATCTACCAACTTATAGAAATAACCCGGGTCATAAAACCCGTATTTTTCTTTCGCCTCACCCACCCTATCTATCTCTACACTAACCAAGCCTATGAGCGTTTTAATACTGTTTTTATCAGCTCAACTGTCATTTTTGGCGTCTATTGCCTCCCTTTTTCAGAACCGAACCACAACTTTATCTACTCCTAAACAAGTTAGAGGACTATCCCTCCTCATATATTACGTCTGGGGTCATCTATCGTCCCCTCACGGACATTAACAATAACACCTTTTTAATGATTTGTCAATACCCTATGCTCATTTATATGATTAGTGACACATTATTTTTTTTGCCTTGTTATTGTTAATAAGTGGCCCCCCCTATCTGTTATTGACAGGTGATGGTATAATTATGATAAAATGCACTCATGAGTGCACAAGAAGCCTTAATAATTTCATTTCTGAAAGAGGTAATGCGCCGTCGGAAATGCTTACCCAGTCAACTGTCGGTTAATTTGGGTGTCAGCCATGCCACTGTCAGCCGCTGGCTTTCCGGTGAGGATACTCCCAACATCCGGTCCTGCCGGAGACTGGCTGAATATAGTGGTGTGCCTCTGGAAAAGATTCTTTCCATCGTTGGTCACCTGCCCAGGGTAGCTGAGAAGGCATCTCCTGAGTGGCCTGAGTTTCGGGAGTATGCTCGCCAGAAGTATCCCAAAGAGCTAGATGAGGACCTGATTACTATGATTGAGGACCTGATTGAGCGTCGGAGGGCAAGAAAATATGAGGGGAAAAGTTCCTAAAAAATTATTTTTTTGCTAATGCCTTCGCCATTTGGCAAATCAACTGGAGTACCAGATTGAGCGTCGGAGGGGCAAAAGATATCGTGGAAAAGACTCCTAAGTGGGAATCTGAGCTGTGGTCTTATGTAGGTAGTGGCAATGGTGCACACTGCCCTATCTATGACCATTGCCAGCTCAGACAGGAGGGTGGCTGGTGCGCTGATGATAATAAAGAACGCCTCAGCCAGTTGGCCGATGCTAAGCGACCCCGTTCCGCTAGCTATGATTTTATAGACAGTGGGGCAAGCTGTAGGATAACTCAAATGGTGGAAAGGCTGGCGCAGAAGTACCTAAAAGAAGGAGGGGTTCATTGCCCGCCGGTGTCAACCGGGCTTCTTTCGCTGGCTGATAAGCAGCATACCATAGAAACTCGCCTACTGCCATTAAAGGTCTATCATGGCGCTATCTGGCATCTGAGGGAGGGATGGGTAATACAACTTAAGGACGATGCCGCACCTGCTTCAAAGAGATTTACTTTATTTCACGAGGCTTTCCATATATTAGCCCATTGTGGAACTGCCCCTGCGTTTAGCAAAAGAGGAAGTTTGCAAGGTTCTTTCAATGAGCTGCTGGCTGACTACTTCGCTGTGTGTATCCTGATGCCTAGAGAGTGGGTAAAAGAAAAGTGGGCCGAGGTTAAGGATTTGGACAAGATGGCAGAAATCTTTGATGTTCCAAAGTCAGCGATGTGTATCAGGCTCAAGCGTCTGGGCCTAACTTAGCAACTCTCTCTTCCATATCTCCTCCCTATAATAAATTATTTTTGTAATAATATCCTCTTGACAATTGGAACCCAGAGAGTTGCTGTGTGACCAGATTAGGAACAACGGTAGGGGATTGTCAAAGCTCCAGGTAGAGCTAGCTTTAAGATGCTGGGTCAAACCGGAATCGAACCCAGCCCACCCCCTCAAGTGAACAGAACGTCAAATGTGTAGTCAGCAACAACTAAACACTCCACAGGCTCACGCTCAAGCTGTAGCTGGTATTTTGTGACGCTCCATTGACGTTGACGGCGGGACACACCAAGTTACAACCCACCACACTGATCGTGGTTTTGGAGGTTGGGGGACTATCCCAAACGATATGAGACACGATGAAACGGTACTTTGGGCTGGAGATTTTAAGTCCGCTGCGTCTGCCGATTCCGCCACCCCGGCAAACATATTGAATAGAAGTTTCTTCAAATGCGCTGGAGGCGACGACCGGATTCGAACCGGTGAATAGCGGTTTTGCAGACCGCCGCCTTAACCACTTGGCTACGTCGCCTCTGGAGCGGAAGACGAGATTCGAACTCGCGACCTCTTCCTTGGCAAGGAAGCGTTCTACCGCTGAACTACTTCCGCTCGTCTACTTGGTGCCGAGGAGGAGATTTGAACTCCTACGAGCTTTCGCTCACTAGCCCCTCAAGCTAGCGCGTCTACCACTTCCGCCACCTCGGCATATTCTGGCAGGAGTGGGAGGACTCGAACCCCCGCCCTACGGTTTTGGAGTTCTAAGCCTGATGTGCCACCCTGTGCCATCAGATAGCATAACGCCTCATCTGGTTTGGTGTCAAGCTGTATTTTATATCTGGCCGTGCCACCCTAACTGCACTTTCTGGTTTCCAAGTTTCCCCAACAATTCTTGTTATAGTAATAGGGGAAATTGAAGGTTACTCACGGGCGTGAACTATGGGGCAACAGAGGCAGAAGAAATACCTGAGTTCAAAGAGCTTCTGCATATATTAAGTAACTGGAGAGAGGAGATACTGAACTACTTTGATTACCGGATAACCAATGGCTTTGTTGAGGGGAAGAGCAATCGCATTAAGACCATAAAGAGGATGGCTTATGGCTACCGCAACCTGGATAACTTCCGGCTGAGGATACTAGCCACTAATCCCAAAAGCGTGAGGTCGCAATTTCACACTTGTTGAGGTAGAACCAACAAGCAGGCTATTGACAAATGAGCAATATTAGTTTATAGTTTTAACCAATAGAATAAAGTAAAGGCGGTGAACAAGACTAGTAGGCTTCAAGCGAGGCGCAGAGAGTCGGGTTAGGTGTGAGCCGATGCTGGCGCAGGAGTTGAATGGACTTGGGAGCTACAAACCGAAAGTGGTTAAACGAGTAGGCTTTGTCGCAGGGGAAGCGTTAGCGAATCCCAGGGTATTGAGGAAAGTGTTTTACGCTTAACTCTGTACCTGATAGAGATAATCAATTTTCTAAGCTGGTTTAGGAGTTGATTAAGAAGGGTGGCACCGCAGAAGTAAGCCTCCTGCCCCTTTGAGGGCGGGAGGCTTTTTTAATAAGGAGGTAATAAATATGTTTATCACATCACAGAGGTGGCCCCTTGGGGCCGAGATAGATTAGATAATACAATGGCTCTATTAAACTAAAAAAGGAGGATAAAGTGGAAAGAACAAAGTTTATTCTTGATGAAAAGGAGATGCCGACATCCTGGTATAATATTCAGGCCGATTTGCCGGAACCATTACCACCTCTGCTCCATCCGGGCACCAAGGAACCAACACGCCTGCCTCCTCCCCTATTCGCTGAGGCTCTCAACGAGCAGGAGTTCAGCACAGAGCGCTGGATTGAAATCCCGGAGGAGGTGCAGGCTATTTACCGTACCTGGAGACCGACCATTCTGCACCGGGCACATCGGCTGGAGAAGTTCCTGGATACCCCAGCCAAGATTTTCTATAAATATGAAGGGACAAGCCAG
>DAOWJH010000027.1 GCA_030640495.1 Dehalococcoidia bacterium
GGATAGACGAAGAACGATGGGTGCTTTTCACTATGGAATGGGCATAGCCCCCTGAAAGTGCGCCCCGCCTTGGTTAAAGAGGCATACTCGCCAATAACCTCAACAATGTCCGTCCTTTGCTTTACCTCTTCTATAACGCTCATCTTGTTTATTACCCCTCTCCCCAGACTACCCTTTTAAACGAATTTTGTTAATTTACCCCTTCCTCACTAATGCCAACTCCTCAGCCATCCTCAAGGCATATTGGTCGGTCATACCAGCGATATAGTCAACCACCCTCCGTTCTGTCTCATCACTATGGAGGCGATACTCCAGTGGCAGCTTATCTTCATGCTTCTTAAAGTACTCATATAATAGCCGAATCACCTCTCTTGCCTTTTCCGATTCCTCTTGGGCTGAGCGCAGGTCATATACTCTGTCAAAAAGGAATTTGCGCAGGGTATCTGTTGCCTCCAGAACCTGCGGGCTCATCCCTATAGTTGGGCTACCGGTTGTATTACGGCCACTGGCTGCCCATGAAAACTCAATAATATCACAGACCATAGTATTTACCCGCTGCGAATGGGATAAACCTAGCACCTTAATGGCTGAAAGCGGTAAATCACCCTTAGTGATGATGTCAGCTCTTGTGGCGTCGCCAATATCATGGTTGATGTAGGCAACGATGTCAGCAATTTTACATACCTCACCCTCTAAGCTATTTACCTTCCCCCAGTCTTGCCCCAGGGTTTCTATCCTTGTCTTGGCGTGATTAACGATGCCGTCTCTTACCTCCCAGGTAAGATTAAGCCCGTAACCGTCATTTTCCAGCTGGTCAACAACTCGCAGACTTTGCTCATTATGTCTGAACCCCTTAGGGTATAGCTCATTTAGGACATCCTCGCCCACATGCCCGAAAGGAGTATGCCCCAGGTCATGACCCAGGGCAATCGCCTCAGTCAAATCCTCGTTGAGGTTTAGGGCGCGAGCTATAGTGCGGGCTATTTGAGAAACCTCCAGGGTGTGGGTCAGCCGGGTTACATAATGGTCGCCCAAAGGAGCGATGAATACCTGTGTCTTGTGCTTGAGGCGGCGAAAAGCCTTTGAGTGGATAATGCGGTCTCGGTCACGCTGGAAAGCAGTGCGTACCGGGCAAGGCTCTTCATATCTAAGCCTACCCCGCAAAAGCTTACTCTTCACCGCATAGGGAGAAAGGCTTTCTTCCCTCTCCTCAGTCATCTGGCGAATATTAAGCTGGCTAATCATTTTATTTTTAATCTGGCTTCTGCTTTTGCAATTATCTCTCTGGTGGTCCCAATCATATCTGGGCTTACTGAAACTGAGGTAATGCCCCACTCCACTAGTTTTTCAGTAAGCTCAGGATACACCGAGGGTGCCTGACCGCAAATAGATGAAGTAACCCCCATACTCCTTGATACTTTAATGGCTCTTTCTAGAGCGATAAGCACTGCTTCATTTCTTTCGTCAAATGTCTCGGCTAACTTTTCACTATCCCTGTCAATTCCTAGGATAAGCTGGGTAAGGTCATTGGAGCCAATAGATATGCCATCAATACCGACTTCAAGAAACTTTTCCATAAGAAAAATGTTGGATGGTACCTCAACCATCATCCACAGTTTGAAATTATCAGAGCGCTTTAGCCCTACGGATGCCATAATTTTTACCGTTCGTGTCAGCTCATCAACGGTTCGTACAAAAGGAATCATAACCCATAGGTTAGGATAATCCTGCCTTACTTTCTTAATGGCTTCTAATTCTAACTTGAATACATCAATCTCAGTAATATACCTGGAGGCACCCCTGTAGCCAAGCATAGGGTTCTCCTCCTCGGCTTCATACTTTTCCCCACCTTTAAGGGCTCTATACTCATTGGTCTTGAAGTCATTAGTTCGGTAAACCACCGGGCGTGGGTTAAAAGCCTTGGTAAAGGCGGTTAATCCTACAGCCAGTTTATCTACAAACTCGTGACCTCGGTTTTGGCTAATCATGTAGCTGGGGTGCTCACCAATCTGGGCAACCATGAACTCAGCTCGGAGCAAACCGACGCCATCTACATCACGTTTCGCCACCCTGTCAACCAGGTCAGGCTGAGCCAGATTTACATAAACCCTGGTCTTGGTTTTAATTCTTTCCCTGGAAATAGCCACCACCTCTTCTCTACCGGCTACTCTACCTGCATAAACCTTCCCCCGTGAGCCGTCTACGCTTATAATTTGCCCATCAGTCAGAGTAGTTGTAGCTTGTCTAGTGCCGACGATGCAGGGGATGCCTAGCTCTCGGCTGACGATAGCAGCGTGGGCAGTTCTGCCCCCGCGGTCGGTGACAATAGCCTTTGCCCGTTTCATTGCCGGCACAAAGTCGGGGGTAGTCATTTCGGCAACTAGGATATCTCCATCTTTTACCTTGTCTATTTGACCGGGGTCAGATACTATTTTGACTGGTCCCGATGCCATACCAGGGCTGGCAGGTGCCCCGGATAAAAGCACCGGGGCTTCAATTTCAGGTTTAACCTCGGCTTCTCTTTCCTTAATGGTGGTTACCGGGCGGGTTTGAACGATAAATAGTTCATTATTCTCCTTTGCCCACTCAATATCCTGGGGGAATTGATACCAATCCTCAATACGTTTTCCTAGTTTAGCCAGAGTAATTATGTCTTCGTCACTTATTTTTTGCTGGGCTTGCTCCTCAGGAGTAAGCACTACTTTAACATTAGTCTCCTCACCTTTACTTCCCTCTCTCTTTATCAATTTCCATTCCTGGGGAGCAATTGTCTTTTTGCTAATTCTTAGCCCATCTTTATCAACCATATACATGTCCGGGGTTACATCTCCTGAAACAATCGTTTCACCAAGTCCGTAGACTGCTTCAATAGTAATCTTGCTGCTATCGCTGGTTACCGGCTCTAAGGTAAACATGACCCCAGCAGCCTCAGACTGTACCATTTTTTGGACTGGGACAGCAATGCCCACCCTCAAGTGGTCAAAACCATGGTGATGCCTGTAAAAGATAGCTCGTGGCGTAAAAAGGGATGCCCAGCACGCTTGAACAGCAGCTACTACCCCCTTCTCACCTTGCACATTAAGGAAGGTGCTTTGCTGACCGGCGAAAGAAGCTTCGGGTAGGTCTTCGGCGGTGGCTGAGGAGCGTATGGCAACTAACCCCCTCCCCATTTTTATATAGGCTTGTTCAATTTCCTTAGCCAATTCTGGTGGCATGGGAGCGTCTAGAACTACTTGTTGAACTTGGTCAGCAATTTGTTGAAGCTGTTTACTATCGCTCGGGTCTAGTGGTTTAAGCAGATTATGAATTTTATCACTGATTTTTGACCTTTGTAGAAAGTCATAGTAGGCGTTAACAGTTACAATAAAGCCAGGGGGAACGGGTATATGGGCATTCGTCATTTCACCTAGGTTTGCTCCTTTACCACCAACAAGGGGTATGTCCTTCTTAGTAACCTCATTAAACCAGACAATAGTCTTCTGGCCTTGGTGCATGATTATGCCTCCTTCTTCAGCTAGGTTAAAAATTCTTACCTTTATTATTATATCATAATACGAAGAAGTGGGCTAAGCCGTCCCGTCTAATAATTCTCTTCTCCATTGAAGGGTAGGGAGCAAAGAAACGAGTTGATGGACTTGTATTATTTCTGGTTGACAGTAGTGCTGGTGTGGAGTAAAATCAGATATGGGAATTGAGAAATTAGGGGGTTGACCATGATAGAGATGACTATTGACAGCATTCGGGTTAGCCTGATGAATTATCAACGGGTGGTGATTCTGAAAGAAAAGATGGCAGAGCGCTATCTACCTATCTGGATTGGTCCTGCTGAAGCTGATGCTATAGCCGTAAAACTTCAGGGTGTTACTGTACCGAGACCTTTAACTCATGACTTATTACGCACCATTATTGATACCCTGGGGGCTACTATCAACTCTATCATCGTTAGCGACCTTAAGAATGATACCTTTTATGCCAAGATCATTCTCAATGTAGACGGGGGGCAAATGGAGGTTGACTCTCGTCCCAGTGATGCCCTGGCACTGGCGGTAAGGGTGGAGGTGCCGATTTATGTCGAGGAGGCAGTTTTAGATAAAGCCAGTATCTTGCTGGACAAGGAGACGGGTAAACCTATTATTGAGGAACAGGAAACGGGTGAGGCTGGTGGCAAGGACAAGAAGGTTAGTCAAGAAGAGATGCGGAAGATGTCGGCCTTTTACGATTTTATTAACACCCTTGACCTGGAAGACTTTAATAAGCGTAAGTCTTAGTATTGGAGACTGAACCGTGAACAAAAGTTTAATCAAAAGATTGATAGCTTCAATGAAGTGCGGTGCTTGTGGGCAGCGTTATGAGGTAGATAATATTGATGTCCTCGGTCATGAGGAAGATTTGTGGTTTTTGGGGGTATTCTGTCCAGCTTGCCGCACTCAGTGTTTAGTGGTGATGGTAATTAAGGAAGGTAGAGCACCTGAGGTTGTTACTGACCTCACTGAGGCCGAGCTGGATAAATTCAGGAATGTGAGTATGGCATCAGCCGATGAGGTGCTGGATATGCATAACTTCTTGAAGAATTTTGACGGGGACTTTTCTCGGCTTTTTAGCCAGAAGAAGGCTTGACCCGGTAAAACTAAAAGCATTATTAGATGTGGTTGCCCTAGAGTTATAAATTGATAATAAAGAGCCCTAAACCTAAAATTGAAGCAATTAGGGCTCTTTTAATGCGTGGAGAGAGCACTTAGCAGGGGAGTTTAAACAGATGTTTTGACCCAAGCGGCGGATTTAATCTGCCGCTTAAGGTCAGGAGTAGTAGGTAGTAGGTATGCGTAGGTGGGAGGCGGCTTTAAGACTGACCGGAGTGGGCTTTTTTATCGGTGGCTCTATTGCCTTGGGGGTGTGGGGTGGTCTCTGGCTTGATAACAAGCTAGATACAAGTATATTTTGGATAATTGGCTTAATTCTTGGAATTGTGGTCGCTTTCTACGGTGTCTATCAAATGCTTCTACCCCTTATTGGTAATAAGCGAAATGAAGGGAAAAGCTAGTGCCTAAACGAGGCTGCCTTGGTTGTTCATTCCCTCTTATAATTGGAATTCTGGTCGTTTTTATTGTCCTCTTTGTGGTTGGCTTTGCTATTGGCCCTCTGGGTAGGAGCATGCTTGGTGATTTAGGCTTACCTAGCTGGCTTAGCGTTCTCAGACCTGAGCCCCAGCTTCCTGCTGAAGAGGTCTTCCATCTGTTTGGCTTTCCTATTACTAATAGTATCGTTGCTGCTTGGCTTACTATTATTGTCTTGGTCGGGGTATCCTATGCTGTTACTCATCGGATAAAGCTTATACCGGGTAGGTTGCAATGTTTTTTGGAGCTTGCTCTTGGCTGGCTTTATGACCTTTGTCAAGAGGTTGCCGGTGAGGAAAACGGGCGTAGATTCTTTCCTGTAGTGACTACCATCTTTCTTTTTGTTATAATGAATGCTTGGCTGAGTCTGTTACCTGGATTTGGTTCAATACTGATTACTAATGTAGAGGGCGAGTCAGTCCATCTGTTGCGTGGTGCCAATACTGATATTAATATGCCCCTGGCTCTGGCTCTGATGTCTTTTGTCTTTGTTGAATACTTTGGCATAAGGTCGCGTGGCGCTAGTTATCTGGGGAAGTTTATTAATGTAGGTGGTTTTTTTAGAAGTTTGGGGCAGCTAGCTAGAGGTCAGCTCCGCGCCGGGTTTAGTGGATTAATCACCGGAATCATTGATATTTTTGTTGGTTTTCTGGAAACGCTGAGCGAATTGGTTCGCATTATTAGCTTTACCTTCCGTCTTTTTGGCAATATGACTGCTGGCGAAATACTCCTTTTAATAGCTGTTTTCCTCGTCCCGTGGATATTTGCTTTACCCTTTTACGGGCTTGAGTTGCTTGTCGGCTTTGTCCAGGCACTTATCTTTGGTGGACTAACTCTTGTATTTCTTACTGTTGCCACTGCCTCTCATGAGGCAGAGGTAACTTAATACAATACCTTTATCTAATTTGAAAGGGGGATAAACAATGGATCCACAAACGATGAAGATGCTGGCGATAGGGTTGGTGGTTGGTTTGGGAATGTTGGGCCCGGGACTAGGAATCGGACTTATTGGCTATTCAGCTATGCAGGCACTGGGGCGTAACCCAGAGGCGAGGGGACCAATTATGACCAATATGATATTGTCTATCGCCTTCGCTGAAGCCATTGGGATTTATGTTCTCATTATAGCCATTATTTTGGCTATGATTGTGTAAAAGTAGTGTTAATAAGGGGGCTAGCATGGGAGATAATGGTATACCGAATTTTATAGTGTTTATTGCTTCAGCAGCGGTCTTAGGAATGTTCATAATCGCAGCCGTAATCATTGGTGCTCTTCTATTATCAGCGCCCTAGACGGCTGTTGCTACTATTTTATTTGTACTCATACTAAAGGGGGGTAAAATGGGAGGCTTGGCTAATCTTGGCATAAATCTGCCAACATTGCTGGCGCAAATTATAAATTTTATCATCCTGTTCGGCCTTCTTTATCTGGTTGCCTATAAGCCGCTGATGAGGATGCTTGATGCGCGCTCGCGGAAGATTAAGGAGAGCATGGAGCAGACTGAATATATTAAACAGCAGGCAGCCCATGCTGAGGAGGAAGTCAAAAAACAGCTTGAAGCCGCTGGTAAGGAGGGGCAGGAAGTAATAGCTCGGGCAGTGCGAACCGGCGAAGATGTTAGACAACAGACACAGCAAGAAGCCAGGCAGGAAGCCGAAGCCCTTATCGTAAGGGCGCGTATGGAGATTCAGCAGGAGCGGGATGAGGCTATTGATGACCTGCGTAAACAGTTTGCTGACCTAACTATACTGGCGGCAGGGAGGATTATTGACCGCTCACTGGATAAGAAAGCACATCGCCAGCTTATTGAGAAAGTGCTGGAGGAAAGCACAACCCTGAAAAAGGGTTAGGGCTGTTTTTAGGGAAAGTTTGAAGGGGCAAAGCCCCTTCAAAAACCATTCCTCCCCCTCTCCTTTGAAGGGAGGGGGATTAAGAGAGTGAGGCTTCGCCCTAGAGGGCTCAAGCCCGAAGGGTTGATAAATAACCTTAAAAGGGTTGGTCTATTGTATTTGAGGAGTTAGTAGTGGCGAGAAGGATTTATGCTAAACGCTATTCACAGGCAGTGTTTGAGATTGCCCTGGAGACTAAAGAATTAGATAGATGGCAGTCTGACCTGGAAATGATTGCCAGCCTGAGTGAGGATGCCACACTTATTGCTTGGCTTGAAAGTCCCAAGTTTCATTTTGATGATAAAGCTAGACTGCTCCGTGAGCAATTGGGTGATGTAAGCCCTCTAGCCCTAAATCTGATTTATTTACTGATAACTAGAGGCGGGCTAAGTATGGTGGGTGATATTGCTAATGAGTATCAGCGGTTACTGGACAGCCATCGGGGCATAGAACAGGCTGAGGTTACTACTGCCATTCCGCTTGATGACGAGGATAAGCTAAAGCTAGAAGAGCATCTCAGTGCTGTAGTTGGCAAGAAGGTAGTGCTCAAGCCTGAAGTAGACCCTAGCGTATTAGGCGGGATTGTAGCTAAAATTGGTGATAAGTTACTAGACGGCAGCACCCGCAGTAAACTAGTAGCATTAAAGAGGGAATTAGCTGGCGTGGGGAGATGACCTAGAGGAATACAAGGAGGTGACGGAAGGTACTAATTACTCAGAAAAAAGTAAGAGAAGGGAGGTCATGGAATGACCAAATTGGAGGTATTGAAAAGGTGCCCGTTTGTTCGTGAGCTAGACGATGAACAGCTCAACTTGATGGCGGAGATGTGCCATCCTGAAGTATTTGAAGTGGGGGAAAGCTTGTCTAAGCAGGGTAGAACTCAAGAAAAGGTATATTTGATTGAAGATGGCCTGGTGGGAATCTATCTTGAACTGGGACCAATGAACCAGCGACAGCTCCAGTCTGCCTCTAGTTTTGAAGTCGTTGGTTGGTCAGCTATGCTACCACCCTATCGTTCTTCGACTACAGTAAAGGCCGTAGAGACTACCAAGGTTTTGTCCTTTAATGGGAGTGAACTGGTTAATTTATGTGAGACCTATCCAATGATAGGCTGTAAGGTTCACAGAGGATTAGCCTCGGTGATTGCAATAAGGCTGCGCCATGCATTTACCCAATTGATGGGCGTTACTGTACAGGATGTAGCCTAGCATATAACACCTAAATATCTATGGGTGATAGTAGGCGTTTATAGAATGATGCAAGAGATTGTTTGAAGCTAGATGGAGGTACTTGTGGCAAAAGCAAAGATAATTACTTCTATGATGGAGGAGAAGAGGGTATTTAATCCCCCAGAGGAACTCAGCAAAGCGGCGTATATTAAGAGTATGGAGGAGTATAAGGAGATTTATCAAAGGTCTATTGATGACCCGGAGGGATTCTGGGGGGAGATGGCAGAACAACTGGACTGGTATAAGAAGTGGGATAAGGTTTTAGTTGAAGATTTTAAGGAAGCCAAGCATGAGTGGTTTGTTGGAGGTAAGCTTAATGTTTGCTGTAACTGCCTAGACAGGCATCTAAAAACTTGGAGAAAGAATAAAGCGGCACTAATTTGGGAGGGGGATATTGGCGATAGTAAAGTTATAACCTATCAGCAGCTATACCGTGAGGTGTGCAAGTTTGCCAATGTGTTGAGGAAGTCTGGTATTAGGAAGGGTGACCGTGTCTCTATTTATTTACCCATGATTCCTGAGTTGCCGATTGCTATGTTAGCCTGTGCTAGAATTGGAGCTATTCATAGTGTTGTTTTTGGTGGTTTTAGTGCCGACGCGCTGAGAGATAGAATGCTGGACTGTGGAGCTAAAATGCTCATTTGTTGTGATGGTTACTATCGTGGTGGCAGAGTTATCCGGAGTAAGGACAATGCTGATGAAGCACTTGAGTCTTGTCCTGACGTAAAGAATGTGGTTGTAGTTAGGAGGGCTGATATTGGCATACTGATGAAAGAAGGGCGGGACTACTGGTGGCATGATGAAATGGCGGCTGAGAATATTAAACCGTGTTGTGAGCCAGAGGTAATGGATGCCGAGGACCCCCTCTTTACTCTGTATACCAGCGGCAGCACTGGCAAACCAAAGGGTGTGCTGCATACTCAGGCAGGTTATTTGCTTTATGTTCTTCAGACAATAAAGTGGATATTTGATACCAAAGAAGAAGATACTTACTGGTGCACGGCAGATATTGGGTGGGTAACCGGACATAGTTATATTGTGTATGGTCCGCTAGCGTTAGGAGCAACTAGTCTGATGTTTGAGGGGGTGCCAACCTACCCCCACCCGGATAGATTCTGGGACATTGTGGAAAAGTATCAGGTCAATATTTTCTATACTGCCCCCACTGCCATTAGAGCTATAATGAGGGAGGGGGATGACTGGCCCAACAAGCATGATTTGAGCTCTCTACGAGTTTTGGGCAGTGTGGGTGAACCAATTAACCCCGAGGCTTGGATGTGGTACTACAATGTAATTGGTAAAGGAAAGTGCCCGGTTGTAGATACCTGGTGGCAGACTGAGACCGGTGGCATCCTAATTAGCCCCCTTCCTGGGGCGATACCAACCAAACCTGGCTCAGCCACAGTACCATTTCCTGGAATTGAGCCAGCGGTACTAAGAGAAGACGGCTCTGTTGCCGATGTGAATGAAGGTGGTTATCTGGTAATAAAGAGACCTTGGCCGGGTTTGATGCGGAGAGTATATGGTGAGCCGGAGAGATTCAAAAATACTTACTTCGCTCAGTTCCCCGGTGTGTATAATACCGGAGATGGGGCTAGGATAGATGAAGATGGCTACTACTGGTTGATGGGTCGGATAGATGACGTTATCAATGTATCCGGGCACCGCATCGGCTCCGCTGAGGTTGAGAGTGCTCTGGTATCTTATGAGAAGGTTGCTGAGGCAGCAGTAGTAGGCATGCCCCATGAGATTAAGGGGCAGGGTATATATGCCTTTGTTACCCTAAATGTTGGTGAAGAAGGGTCTGAAACTGTTAAGAAGGAACTGGTGGCTCATGTCCGTAAGGAGATTGGACCTATAGCTACCCCGGACAAGATTCAGTTTGCCGATGGTTTGCCTAAGACTAGGAGTGGCAAAATTATGAGGCGAATATTAGTTAAGATTGCTGCTGGTGTTGGTGATTTGGGTGATACCAGTACTTTGGCTGACCCATCAGTGGTTGATAGCTTGGTGGAAGGCAGGCAATAAGATATACTCCTGTTTTTGGTGATGGTCTAACTTAGATTAAGGAGGTGGCACAGGTGGCAACCAGAGGCCAAGATATCATTTCTGTTATCAAACAGCGGATTGAGCAATTTGGTATGCCAGTAACCGTGGTTGATGTTGGCACTGTGATTGAAGTTGGTGATGGTATTGCCAGGATTCAAGGATTAGCTGCGGCTAGGTATAATGAACTCCTCCAGTTCCCCAACCAGATTATGGGGATTGCCATGAACCTGGAAGAGGACAGTGTGGCTGCCATTATCATTGGTGACTACTCTGAGATTAAAGAAGGGGACGAGGTGCGGTGCACAGGTCAGATTGCTGAGGTGCCTGTGGGCGAAGCCCTTATCGGCAGGGTAGTCAATTCCTTGGGTATGCCCATAGATGGCAAAGGTGCAATTAAGACTGATAAGACCCGACCACTGGAGCGAGTCGCCCCCAATGTTACCCTGCGTAAGCCAGTGGATACCCCGGTGCAAACGGGTGTCAAGGTTGTAGATAGCATGATTCCTTTGGGTCGGGGGCAGAGAGAGCTTATTATTGGTGACCGCTCAATAGGTAAGACAGCCATCACCCTTGATACCATTATTAACCAAAAGGGTGGCGATTTAACCTGTATCTATGTTGCCATTGGACAGAAAGTATCTAGGGTAGCGCGAGTAGTAGCTACTTTAGAAAACCACGGAGCTATGGGGCATACTATTGTTGTTGCCGCTAATGCCTCCGATTCAGTCGCCTTACAGTATCTTGCTCCTTATGCTGGCTGTGCCATGGGTGAGGAGTTTATGGAGCAGGGAAAGGATGCCCTGGTTATCTATGACGACCTTTCCAAACATGCCTGGGCTTATCGGCAGCTTTCACTGTTACTCCACCGCCCCCCAGGACGGGAGGCTTACCCCGGCGATGTTTTCTACTTGCACAGTCGCTTACTGGAGAGGGCAGCTAAATATGCACCTGAATATGGCGGTGGCTCTCTAACCGCATTACCTATTATTGAAACACAAGCTGGCGACCTATCTGCCTATATCCCAACTAATGTTATCTCAATTACTGATGGACAGATTTATCTGGAAACAGACCTGTTTAATGCTGGTATCAGACCAGCATTAAATGTAGGCCTATCAGTATCTCGGGTAGGAAGTGCAGCCCAAACTAAGGCAATGAAGCGGGTGGCAGGTAGACTTAGGCTGGAACTAGCTCAATATCGGGAGCTAGCCGCCTTTGCTCAGTTTGGCACCGCTGAGCTGGATAAAGCAACTAGGACTCAGCTTGACCGTGGTCAGAGAATTACCGAAATCCTGAAGCAGCCTCAGTATGCTCCGATGCCAGTGGAAAAGCAGGTCATGATTCTATATGCGGCTATTAATGGTTATATTGATGATATACCTGTAGATAAAGTCACTACATTTGAAGCTGATTTCCATAGGTTTATGCAAGCAAATCACCCTGAGATAGGTGAGAAGATTGCTGGAGAAAAAGAGATTAGCCCTGAGAATGAACAGACTCTAAAATCAGCCATCCTGGAGTTTAAACAGGGCATGGCATAC
>DAOWJH010000116.1 GCA_030640495.1 Dehalococcoidia bacterium
AGTGGCATCAAGGGCTCTCATTCCCGGGATTAA
Organism: Dehalococcoidia bacterium; assembly: GCA_030640495.1. Classification (GTDB taxonomy): domain Bacteria; phylum Chloroflexota; class Dehalococcoidia; order Dehalococcoidales; family DAOWJH01; genus DAOWJH01. Next base: position 34 of record DAOWJH010000116.1, read on the forward strand.
TATAGATGTCAACATCCAGGTTAGCAACAGTTTCAATGTTGGTTTCTTCTTCGCCTTCGCCTATGACTTCAACCTGTTTGGTAGTGATCCTGGTTAACACCATGGTATTCAGCTCTTCACCCGAATCAAGGGCGGAGATGAAAGCCATCACCCGGTTATAATCACCCTGCACACTTATATTCTTGAAGGACAGAACCTGGTAGCTGCCATCACCCACCTTTTTTTCGCTGACTGTGGGAGGGGGAATGGAGAGCTTACCGCTTTCAGGGTTAACATTAATTCCGCTCTTCTGAGCTATACCGACGAGAGTGGTAAGGGCGTCGCTACCGGTTATGGGGGCAAGAAACTTGTTTACTTTATCGTATTCTTCCTGTAGCTCCGTAATGTCGGGTAATTTCTTAGCCACTACCAGGCTTACATTGGCGATTTGCTCTTCAAATTCTTTTTGCTGTGCTCCCTGCTGGAAGTACAAAAAGCCCAGAGCAATATAGATAATCAGGAAAAAGCCGATTATGATTAGGGCTGCCGAATGGCGAAATCTGGCTAGCAGGGCATTCATATTTTCCTATCTTTCTGGCTACCGCCACCTCTCACGCAGTGCCTTCTGAACCTTCTCTTCTATCGTTTCCTCTACCGTCTTCTCAACCGTTCCCGTAATCACCTTTTTTACCTCTTGCTCCAGTTTTGATAGCTCTTCATCATAGAAACGCTGGTATAGCTGTCTGCCCCGCCGCCACCCCACCAGCCAGACCATAGTTAATCCAAACAGGGCGACTGGTGCCACAATCTCAACTACAACCCCTTGAAACAGTAAGATAATAACGATAATCAGAATGGCGAAGGCGAATACGGCAGTATCAAGGTCCCAGCGGGCAATGCTGGCTCTGACTTTGGCTCTCTGGGCAGCCGCTCGTTCCATTTCCGGGCTGACCTGTTGGGTAACCTTAGCTTCGTCCATGATTGTTTCTCCTTGGTAGTCTTTGTTTCCCCAGTCTCTATTATAACATTATACAGGGCAATTCCTAGTCCACCTGCCAGGAAGTGATGGTGATACCACCCAGTATCAGTGCCATATTGGAATTGATGGTTATACCCTCTGCCTCCGATGTAGAATCATACGCCGGCACGATAACCGCGCCGCTATTCCAGCTATAAGAAGAGTTGTTGAAGTCATCGTCTGTAACAGACATGTCGTCTGGTTTAAATATACTATCAACACTGGCGTCAGGTTCCACAATAACTTCATTGTAATAGCTGCCTGACACATCCTTGGTAGTCCTGGCATAGAAGTACAGGTACAATATATCCTCCTCATCCTTATACTCTGCGATGGGTACAGCCGGGGAGAAGTTCCAGTACAGGCGATAGCGGTCGTCATCCGGATCATCCGGTGTATCCATGTCCATTTTGACGATCTCGGTAGGGTTAGAGGTAGTAATACCATAAGGTAATTGGCAAGTTGCGTGGGCAATGGCATTTTCGGGTTCAGGCGGACTAGTGGTACAGTAATCGAATCCCGGAGGAAGGTAATCCGTCAGGCTCTGTATGTGGTGAGTCAAGCCATCCAAGTTTTTAATCTCGATAGTATATAAAATGCTTGTTAACTCTCCAGGCAGGATAATTTCGGGATTGGAGAGCTTGGACACTTCAAGTAGCCCGCCTACGTGCCCGGCGCCAGTCCCTACCTTAATAGGAGCTACGGGACCACTGAGCGTATCAATAGCTCCCAGCTTCAAGAGAACCCAGTTATAGAACGTTGAGTTGCCGGGTGACAGTTCACCGGTCACATCAAACTTGATTTCCTTGACCTGCCTGACATCGAAAATCCGCATCGGTTCCGCGAAGTTGCCTGAGTCTATGTGTGGCCAGCGTAACCTTACCTGATCTCCCTTAGTCACAAAAGAGGGTTCCCCGATATCATCCGTCCACTCACCGCCAGCCACCCTGAGGCGGCTACTACCTGGTATATATTCGAGCCCTTTGGGTAGGACGTCGTAAACGGCATCCAGTCCCTGGGTGTTGTCGCTGCTAAGCTGCTCAAGTCTTATAATATAGGTGTAAGGCCCACTGAAGTCATTGTCAACTTCAGCGGGGTCAACTGTCTTTGTTGGCCTGATTATGTGTTCCGTGGCCAGGGTCACCCCACCTTTGCCTTCCTCCGCCCGCATGATGACGGTAGCACTTACCGGCACATCACACACGTAGAAGTTGAACTGGTCAGAGTCGTTTTCATCGCGGAGAGTCTCATATAGCCAATCTAAATCATACAGCAGCTTCCACAGTATGTACTCCTGCGCCGCATCGGCGGCGTATAACCCTTTCACCTGCCTTTCGACGATCTGGCTGCTGGTGAGGGATGTACCGGTGAGCCTCAAAGCCGGGACTACCAGCAATGCCCCTATCCCCAGGAGTATTAAAACTAAAATGAATGCCTGGCCGGCTTGTTTCCTCATCACTATATCCCCCCTCCCCGCAGATAGACACTGAATTTAAGGGTTTCGCTGCGCGGCAACATATCACCTGCAGCAGCTGTAATGACGACATTGATAACCCTGTCGTCCTCGGGGTCCGGCGTAAAGTCAACAGAGGTGATATTCCGGCCAACAATGCTCGTTGTCTCGCTTTCGTCGGTACGCTGCAGCTTGCCGTCATCTAGCAAGGCATATGTGCTGGAGTGGCTTTTGTTCTCCTCCTCAAAGCTGGTGTAGTCAATCCAGTTTAGCTTGACAGCAGAACCGTCAGGCAAGTCAAAATCAGCACTCTGGGCCATTTGAAGGTCCTTCTTGATTGCCAGGGCAGCCTGATGCACATCGGTCAGGGCTACGACCTGGCTGTTGGTGCGGCCGGTGCCCCACACCACCTGGTGGATGGAGACCACTATGCCCCATGTTATGACACCACCAATAGCCAGAGCCACCAGGAGTTCAATGAGAGTGAATCCCTTTTGTTTCATCTCTTAGCCCTCTACCCTCTTAGTCTTGAAGGCGCATATCGTGAGAACCGGCTTGCCCCCCTCCCGGGATACGGTTACGGCGAGCTTTTGGATAGTTTCGACCCCAGTATAGGAGTCCCAGTCGATGCCATCAGTAGTGTCACCGTCGTTGGTGAAGGTAATATTAACATTTACGTCGTACTGAGGTGGAACGGTAATGCTTGTGATTGTATCGTCATTGAGATAGGTCTCGACATCGGTATAATAAGGCATCGCCTTGATAGCTTCAATGTAGGCGGTAGCCAGGTTCGTTGCCACCACATGCTCATCAAGTGTGCGGGTAGCTCTGGCGTTGGTATCAAGAGCCGTCAGTAAGCTTACTCCGATAGCCCCCAGGATTGCCACTGCTATCAGAGTTTCCAGGAGGCCTATTCCCTTTTGCCCCTGAAGAAATCTGAATTTCCTTTTTCTCAGCCATCTCATAATATTGTTAGCCTTGTGTCCAGGGTTGACCTGCCTGCTGGTTAAGTTGTTAGCCAAAGGCTCCGGTGAGGGTATACATTGGCATGATTACTGATATGGCGATGAAGCCGACCAGTAGAGCAATACCTATGGTGCTCAGGGGTCCTATCATTCCTACCATGGCGCTCGTTTTTTCTTCGGCGGTAGTTTCGTAGAAATCGGCGACAACCCCCAGGGTGAAGTCAAGGGTATTGGTTTCCTCACCCACCACTACCATCTGGACCAGCAATGGTGGAAATATAGCTATGCGGGACATTGGTTCAGATAGTCCGCCGCCGAGGAGTAATCCCTCATTGACCTGATTTAGGGCAGCCTGAATGACCTTGTTGTTGCTGGATTGGGGCATCAACTCCATTATTTCCTGCAAATTCAGCCCGGCGCTGATCAGCACCGACGTAGTTCGGCTGAAACGGGCTAACTCCCCCATGAGGGTGGGGGGACCAATTATAGGGGCAGTGAGCCGCACCCTATCAAGCAGTCGTCTTCCCGAAGGCTGCTTGACCAGCCACAGCACTATGGCGACCATTAGTGCCCCAGCTACCAGGAAATAAATCGGGTAGCCGGTAAGGACATTGGTTATAGCGATAAGTATCCTGGTAGGTAAGGGTAGTTCTACATTCATAGCAGTGAACATGCCAAGTAGCTGGGGCATGACCACGGTCATAAGGATAGCGACTACAACTACGCCAACACCGAGAACCATCATTGGATAGGTTAAAGCCCCACCTATCTTTTTAGCTATTGCCCCCTGTTTTTCAAGGTAGTCAGCCATTCTATTCAAAACAGTTTCCAGATTGCCTGACTGTTCACCAACAGCAATGGTTCTGCAGTAGATATCGCTAAAAGCCTTGGGGTGTTTGGCAATGGCTTGAGAGAAGGCGCTGCCGCCGCGGATATCATCAACAATAGAGCCCAGAGTCTTCCTGAAGGCTCGGCTGGTGGCTACCTGCCCCTGGAGAATTTCCAGAGCCGGCAGGAGCGAGATGCCTGACCTGATAAGGGTGGCTAGCTGGCGGGAGAAGACAATCACATCTCGTGGCTTAACTTTGAAAAGGGTGGGCAGAGCCTCTTCCAGGCTGAACATAGAGGGAGCGACTTCCAGGCGTATTGGGTTGTAGCCTTGCCCGATGAGAAGGCGCTCAGCCGCCACCTCATTGGTAGCCTTGATGGTGCCTTTGACCACTTTCCCCTGGGTGGTAGCGGCTACATAGCGGTAAGATATAACTTTTCCTTTTGTGGAAATATCAAGGGCTTTTGCCATTATCCTTCCTTAGCCGATAGAGGAAACATTACGTATCACTTCGTAGGGAGTAGTGGTACCTGCCTTTACCTTTAGCATTCCATCATGCCATAGTGAGACCATGCCTTCTTTATGGGCTTGGGCGCGAAGTTCATCGGAGCCGGCGCCACTCAGAACCAGCCTTCTTATTGACTCACCCATCACCATAACCTCAAAGATGCCGGTTCGCCCCAGGTAGCCAGTATTGGCGCAGAAATTGCAGCCAGCACCAACGAGAAACTCCGATTGCTTCTCGCCTAGCTCCTGTTCGTAAGCCATTTGCTCATCAGGACTGACCTCGGTGGGACGGGAACAATAGGGGCAGACGCAGCGCACCATTCGCTGGGCAACGATGCCAATCACTGCTGAGGTGAGAAGGAAGGGCTCTACCCCCAGGTCTATCATTCGGAAGATAACACTCACGGTATCATTGGCGTGGACTGAGGAGAGCACCAGGTGACCGGTAAGGGAGGCCTGGGTAGCTATCTGAGCGGTCTCAGCATCACGTATCTCGCCTACCAGAATAACATCGGGGTCAAGCCGCATGGAGGCTCTAAGTCCACTGGCAAAGGTCAGCCCGGCGGTTGGGTTGACCTGCATCTGATTAATATTGGCGAAGCGGTACTCTACCGGGTCTTCAATGGTCAAGATATTACGTCCGGTAGCATCAAGCTGGTTTACCGTGGCATACTGAGTGGTGGTCTTGCCTGAGCCGGTAGGACCGCTAATTAATATCATTCCAAAGGGGGTCTTTACCATTTGGAGGAACCTCTCCAGGGTCTGAGGCAGAAAGCCTATCTCTGGTAGGGGGAGAAAGGCAAAGGTCTTATCCAGGATACGCAGCACCACCATTTCACCATGTATAGTATTTGAGGTAGCTACCCGGATATCCACCTCTCTATCTCCCATGTCAAAGGTGATTTGCCCATCCTGAGGGCGGCGGCGCTCGGCAATATTCAGCCCAGCCATTATTTTTACCCGGGAGAGTAACGGCGGATGGACACTCAGGGGGAGGGCCATAATATCATGCAAGATACCATCAATGCGGTAACGAACACGTAGCTTATCCTCCTGAGGCTCAACATGAATATCGGAGGCTCGGTCTCTCACCGCCTGTTTGATAAGAAGGTCTATGGCACGAACAACGGGGGCTTGAGCGATTGCTTCAGCTGAGACCCTTGCTGTCTCCGTTACCCGTGCCTTCTGGTAGCGGGTGGGGATTTGACTGAGCTGTTCTTCAATCTCACCACCAACCCTGTAATTGAGGTCAATCATCTCTTGGATATCCTGAGAGGTGCTGAGCACCGGCTCAATCCTTTTCCTGGTCAGGGTTGCCAGGTCCTCAATAGTCTGGATATCCCTCGGGTCTTCCATGGCTACCACTAGGGTACCATTAAGTGCATCTATGGGGATAACGCCGTATTTCCTGGCTATTGCCTCAGGGATTAGGGCTACGGCGTTGGGTCGAACCCCCTCTTTCTTCAAGTTGACGAAGGGGATTCCCAGTTGCAGGCTGGTAAACAGTGCCAGTTGCTGTGGTGAGATTAACCGCTGTCGCAGCAGAACTCGCTCAAGTTTATCGCCGTCCTTGGCTTGTGCTTCCTTGGCATGCTGTAACTGTTCTTTAGTAATCAGCTTTGCCTCGACCAGCATCTGGCCTAACCCTTCTGGCGATGTTCTTTTAGGTGACTCCATTTTCCTCCCCTCCCGGTAACCTAATAAATAACTCCAGTTTTGGTAATGTTATCAACAATTACCCACGACTAGAGTGGTTATGCTTCTCTTAGAGTTAGTTTAATTCTTTTTACTCCCTTTCCTCCCCCTCTCAGCAGTGAGCTTGATGTCCCTTTTGCCAAACTGTCCTTTTGAGGTAGTTCAGGTATTGCTTTCACACCAGGTATCTTTGATATTACGCTAATTAAGGGAATTGGCTTATCTAACACAACGGTTATAGTAGTGCCTCGGTCCCAAGAGCCTTTTGTATGGCGAATCTTTATCTCAGGTATCGTTTGCAAATGGTTATAGAACTTAGATACTAGCTTCAGTTCTACTGGCATGGCTATAGCTAGCTCTACCTCACCACCATAAAGGGTTTGGCTATCCTGTTTTAGCTGGACAGAGCCAGTTTCTTCTCTGCCAGGCATTTCCTCAGGGAAGTGCTCTTTCAAGAGCTCTTCTGTTATCTCCTCTGCTGGCTCGGAGATAACAGCCTCCTCTTGAGGCTGAGCAGGTTGTTCCGCCTCCTCGGCTAAAGCCTCCTCTTGAGGCTGGGCAGGTTGCTTCGCCTCTTCGGCTAAAGCCTCCTCTTGAGGTTGGGCAGGTTGCTCCACCTCCTCGGCTAAAGCCTCCTCTTGAGGCTGGGCAGGTTGCTCCGCCTCCTCGGCTAAAGCCTCCTCTTGAGGCTGGGCGGGCTGCTCCATTCTCTCTTTGCCAGCTATATCAGTTTCTATTTCAGTCTCCATAGGTGCTGCTGTTTCAGGTGGGGGGACAGCTGCTTCAGAAGTCTCAAGTAGTGCCGCTTCGTATCTCTCCAGTTCAAACTCTTTGCTCTCCCACAGTCTGGCTCTTTTGCTCTTCAACTCCATCTCTATATTCTGCCCTTCACTCAATACTTCCTGTAAAGAAGAGAATAATCGGTCGTAAGTATTCTTATACTCCTCCCTTATCTCTTTCTCTATATCCTCTCTTGCTCTGAGCAGGAATAGCAGAGCCTTCTGCGTGGCTTCTAGCTCAGTAATTTCAGCCTTTCTATTTGCCGAGGCTAGAGTATCCTCTGCCTCTTTCTGGGTGGCTATTTCGGCTTTCCTCTTGATTTCCTGTCCCTCTTGCTTGGCTTGGGTGATGATAGCGGCAGCTTCGGCTTCACCCTTGGCTCGTGCCTTCATTTTGATGCTGGCTGCTATCTGTTCGGCATCGGTTACCGCCGTTTTAAGTAGCGAGCGTAGTGAGGCGGCAGAGGCTTGTTGTGAAGCCTTCTGCTGGGCAATAAGGTTATTAACAAACGCAACTACCTGCTCTTCATCTAGCCCCTCTTTGGTAATATTAAATTCTCTTTCCCACAACTGCCTTGCTTTCTGCTTTCCCTTTCCCTCTCGCTGACCAAACCAGTTGAACATTGGAATTAACCTACCTTAATTATTAATTTATTATTAAATTATAATTCGCCAAATGGCACATGTCAAAAAGCTAGTCTTCCCCTTAAATTATACAACCAGCCCGTTTGTTAAGCAATCCTGCAAAGGGATGATTTAGGCTGGGGAAAGATATCCTCTAGTAGTAGCCTCTTCGGGTGAGCCTTTGCCTGTTGAGCATATACTTATTTGACCCTTCACAAAGTTCAAGACGATTAAATGTAATTCCAGAATATAGGTTCATATAGAATTTGTCAACTAGTAGCTGGAACCCGGTTAGAGGAAGTGACTCCAGCCGAGCTAAGCCAAAAGCATTTAGCAAAATTATTGTTTTACCCCTTGACATTTGACAGATTTGTGGTATTATTATAGCCTATTGGCATTTTCATGTTGCCCGAGTCCTGCCTTAATAAACCTGGCTACGACTGGAATACGTAGTGTAACTTGCCCTAACTGGAGATGGACATATGGATAAAATAGTGGTGATGATGGTTGATAAACAGCCTCTTTTCAGGGTTGGTGTGTGCCACGCCTTATCTCAACAACCTGACTTTGACGTAGTTGACGGTGCTCCGGATCAGAATGTAATGGCGCTAATTGAAGCTAACTCTCCCGACATGCTGCTGCTGGATATTGACTATCCTTCCCTCAGGGGGCTTGAGCTGGCACGAAGGGTTGCCCTATACTGCCCCACCACCAAGGTAATAATGCTGACTTCTAACCCGGATGACCGGCAGCTTTTTGAGATTATTAAGACTGGAGCTGTAGCCTACTTGGATAAGAGTATCACTGCCGAAGAGCTGACTAGGACCATAAGACGAATCTCCAGTGGTAAATACCCCATAAATGACAGCGTGTTAGCCAGACCCAAGATTGCCGAGCATGTATTAAGACAATTCCAAAGCATATATAGCAATGGGAAAACCATGGAAAGTGTAGCTGTCCCCCTTACCTCTAGGGAGACGCAGATTCTGAATTACATTGCTGCGGGTAACTCAAATAAACAAATCGCCAATATTCTGCAAATCAGTGAGCAGACAATTAAGAATCATGTTAGCAACATCCTGCGCAAGCTAAATGCTAATGATAGAGCCCACGCTGTGGTCCTGGCCATACGCTATGGCTGGATTTCAGCCGAGGAACTCCAGCCACTAACCTATCCTCAAAATTGATGGAATAGTCGTAAATACATTAAAGCCCCACCCAGCAAAGTCACCCCTGAGTACCTTCTCCCATCACAGCAAATAGGACTAATTACCTAGGCATAAAGTTACCAATGAGCTATTTTATCCCCCTTGTAGATTGTAGGATACTGTAGTTGAGCTAGACTACCTAGGCACAGGTAAGCATGTAAAGCATCAAAGCCCTTTTCTATCAATAATCTGTGCCATTTTGTGCTTGTGCTCAGTAATATCAAAGAGGGGGGTGAGGATTATAAAGGACATCCGAATATTCTTGGTTGATGGTCAGGAGGTTGTTCGCCGTGGGGTGCGAGATACGCTGGGAGTGGAAGAGGATATGGAAATCGTAGGTGATTACTCCTCGGCTGAAGAAGCCTTGTCCCAGACGGAAATACTGTTGCCAAACATCGTGCTTATGGAGGCTAAAATGCCGGGCATGGGGGGGGTTGAGGCTACCCGCCGCTTGCACCAAAAACGGACGCCATGTAAGGTTATTATGATAACCTTAGATGAGGATTGTCTGGCTGAGGCTCTGGAAGCTGGGGTGGCAGGCTACATTCTAAAAGACATAAAGTGCCAGGAGCTTGCCGAGGCTATTAGAAGGGTTTATCACGGGGAATTAGTTATTGATGAGCGTCTCATATCAGCCTACCATATTGTGGAAGGGGAGGCAGAATACCTACCGCTAGTGGGCAATGGCATCTTGGTTAAAGAGGTGGAGTTGGTTATACCTCCGCCGGTTGATGCGTCTTGGTTACTAAGATTCATTTGCCACGTGGAGGAGGCGATTGAGGCAAGCATCGTGCAACAGGTTGGCTCTTTGGTGGGAGGCACGGCTGTTACTATCCTGCTACGACGGGCTACCTCATTGGCAGATGTCTTAGGCCGGCTGAGGGAGATGCCCGATGTAGAAGAAGCCAGGGAAAAGTCAGCGTCAGAATACAGCTCCTTTGACTTTGCCAATAAAACCATAGCTAGGCTGGAGACCCATCCTAAGAAAAAGCTTCTGGTAACCCTAAAGGAGGCTGGCTCAGCTAAGCAATTAGAATTGACTGGGCTGAGGACAGGTTAACCAACGGGTACCAAAGAGGCGGGGAAAAAGCCCTCAGTGAAGCAGGCGCCCGGCTATAAAATTGATAATTAATAAGTATTATTTACCCATCCCCTTGACAAATTGCCAAAAGCAAAGTATTATGTTGCTTTGTGAACCTTTAGGCTCATTAATCTGAGCCATTTGGGTCAAGGGTCAAGATGGGGCAGTGGAAATTAGCGCCCAAGGCATTAAATGAAAGCTTGAAACGATAGGACATGTGAGGGAGGAGCAGGGATGAAGATGAACAATAGAAGGTCTAATATAGAGATAATAGCTGACATGTTGAAGGTGGGAGAAAATGGCGCTGGCAAGACAGAGATTATGTATAGCGTCAATATGAGCTATAGCCAAATACAGAAGTATCTCGGCTTCCTAATGAGCCGGGGTTTTATCAATAAAGTCAAGGTAGGTAATCCAGCAGTAACCTATCAAGTGACTGACTTGGGTTTGAAGCTGCTTAAAAGTATAGATAGTGTAACGGAAATGCTTGGTTGGCTCGACAGATGACAGCTAATTTTAATGGTTGGTTAGTTTTAGAATAACCTGGGGAAGCGGATTCTTCAGGTTGCTTTTGTTTGTAATAAGTTATAAGAGGAGTGTTCCATGCCAGAGAAACGGATGCTGATAGTTGATGCCGAAGTAGCCAGGAAGGTGGACGAAAATCGTGGTGACATGAACCGTTCAGACTTTATTAACTTTCTCATTGGTAGCTGTTTGAAGGAAGGCTCTGAGAAGCAAAACTATATAACCAAGGAAGAATTCAGCCAGTTCCAGCAGGGAACCAGGGAGCTGTTACGAAATTTCCTTGAGTTTTTTATTAGCTATGGTCTAGAACTGGGTAAACAGCCAAAGGATGGAGCCTTTGACGAATTAAGCCAGAAACTACAAACCCTTGGTAGCTCTGGTAGCCAAGCCAAAGACCCCTAATCAAGCCTCTATTGACTCTTAACCGCCTCGCCTCTTAACCGATTTTCATATGTAATAGAACTATCTTCTAGAACACAATCACTTCCCATTGCCAAGACAACCTGCGATAGTTACAAGTGGGAATATCATGATTTATATAGCCATAGGTTGTCTTGGTTTCCTGCTAATACATCTTTTTGACATCGTCTCCCTAAGAAGGTTGCCAGGGGCAAAACCTTTTACCTGGATTCTGGGTAGTGGCTTATTGGTCTACGCACTAGCGATGGCGTGCCTCCGGTCAGATAAGTTGCCATTACCCATATGGTCTACCTGGCTAGGCTGGGCACTACTAACACTATCTCTGCTTCTGCTGATATATTCCCTGTTTAT
>DAOWJH010000005.1 GCA_030640495.1 Dehalococcoidia bacterium
CCAGTTCTCAATCTATCCCTCTCCCCACCTTCGCAGTAAAACAGATAACTTTGCCAAAGGTCAGAAGTTTCTGAGACATGAATTCTTCTTTGATTGAGGTAGGCTCCGTTACCCTTTTCCGCTGAGTAGAATTCCTTAATTGCTGGCGCGTAGACTGTGCCTAAAAGAAGTTCTCCCTTGTGCACCACAGCTATGCAAACTGAAAACAGGGGATTTGAACTAGCAAAACCACTAGTGCCATCGAGGGAATCTACAATCCAAAGCCAGTCAGGGTCACCCTTTAAGAAGCCGCTCTCCTCTGTCAGAAGGCTGTGTTGAGGATACCTCTGCCTGATTTCTCGGATAATCAGCTCATCAACCATCTTGTCATATTTGGTTATAGCTTCTTTAACTGAACAACGCATTTTGAGCAGCTGTTCATCTTCTCCAAAATGGGAAAGTAATACATCACCTGCCCGCTTGGTTAAATTTTCGATAAAACCTATCATTCAAGAACCTTCACTCCCCGGAATCTGCTCGGCTATTTAGCATTCGTCCTCATTTTTAACGTCTTGCCTAGGGTTGGATTATAGCATAGGCTCTACCGTATAGCTATACAAACCGGCAAAAGTTGGCTTTTCGTGACCAGACCACGGAAAGACTAGCCTGACACCCCCCAACCAAGCTATAATTGGCGTTGAAGAGAGGATGCCAATTGAAACGACAAGGGCTTGCATCTTCCAAGCGAAACCGCAAGGAAGGTCGGTCGAAGGTTATGGAAGGAGGTATATAGATGGCACTTGAGACCCTAGAAAACTTGAAAAGAGCAGTCGTAGAATATGATACTGAAGCTGCAGCCAGCTGGGCCAGGAAAATAGTGGAGGAAAAGGTAGACCCCATCAAGGCCCTGGATGCGCTGACAGAGACCATCAAACAGGTCGGTGACCGCTTTGGTAGAGGCGAACTCTGGCTTCCCGACCTTGTTGGGGCAGCCGATGCCATGCAAGCTGCTATGCCCATCATAGAGGAAGAGCTTAAGAGAACAGGGGCGAAGCGAGAAACCCTGGGTACTGTTGTCGCCGGGACGGTTTTCGGGGATATCCATAGCATAGGCAAGTCTATGGTATGCACATTGCTAATAGCCGGGGGCTTTGAGGTGCATGACCTGGGGGTGAATATCAAGGCTGAGGAGTTCCTAGAGGCGATGGAAAAGTATCAAGCCGATATCCTGGCTATGTCTGCTCTCTTGACCACGACCGCTGCCGAGCAGAAGAAGGTTATTGACACCCTCAAGGAGAAAGGTATCAGGGAGAAGGTGAAGGTCATGGTGGGTGGGGGTGCCATAACCGCCAAGTTTGCTGAGAGCATTGGTGCCGATGGCTATGACCCCACAGCACCCGGTGCCGTAGAACTAGCCAGGAGGCTGGTTGGAAAGTGAATGTAGAGCCAAACCATAAAGAAAGGAGTCAAGAGAATGTTTAGACTAGATAATAAGGTAGCAATCGTAACCGGAGCCGCAGGTGGTATTGGCCTAGCCTGTACCGAGCTATTGGCTGCCAGCGGGGCAAAGGTGGCTTTAGTGGATTGTCAAGCAGACCATCTGGCAGAAGCAACCAAAAATGTGCAAGAGAAAGGCATTGCTAAGGGTTATCAGCTAGATGTAACTGATATACCCGCAATTGCCCCCACAGTCAGCCGCATCAGGCAGGAACTAGGCGAAGTGGACATTCTTGTCTGCAGTGCTGGTACTAACATTCCCAAGCTGGCTCAAGAGGTCACCGAGGCTGACTGGGATACTATCCTCTCAATCAATACCAAGGGACTATTTTTTTGTAATCAGGCGGTAGCAATCCAGTCGATGATACCCCGTAAGACTGGAGCTATTGTGAACATCGCCTCAATGTTCAGTCTTGTTGGTGGACCGAAACGGGCTCCTTATTGCGCCAGCAAGGGTGGAGTGGCTCAGCTAACCCGCGCTGAAGCCATCGATTGGGCACCATATAATATTCGCGTAAACGCAGTAGCCCCCACCTTCATTCTAACCAATCTGACCAGGGGTTACTTAAGTGACCCGGAATTCAAAGCCTATGTATTAGACAACACCCCTCTTCACTGCCTGGCAACAGTTGGCGATGTAGCCGCTGCCACCTGCTTTCTAGCCAGTGATGAGGCAAAAATGATTACCGGCGTTATACTCCCAGTAGATGCTGGGTGGACTGCTCGTTAATTTAAAGCGATAGACTCAGGCCAAACCTGTTATAATATAGCAAGGAAATGTCAATCGGCCATCAAATTAAGCTTAAATGGAGAGGTAGTAAGCAAGACAATCGTGGGTAAGACATTAGCCGAAAAAATATTGAGTGCCAAGTCGGGGAATGAAGCCAAGGCGGGAGCTATCGTTATTGCTAAGGTAGATTTGGTTTTCGTTCAGGATGCTACCGGGCCATTAGCGGTGAGGCAATTCCAAGCCGCGGGATTTGAGCATCCAGCCAATTCCCTGAAAGCTGCCTTCTTCCTTGACCATGCCGCCCCCAGTCCAGGTTATGAGCTTTCCAATGACCACGTGCTCCTGCGCGACTTTGCCCGGGAGACCGGCAGTTTGCTTTATGATGTTGGCCAAGGTGTCTGCCACCAAATAGTGGCTGAATCTCTGGCTAAGCCGGGTGATTTAATTGTTGGCGCTGACTCCCATACAGTAACTGCTGGGGGGCTAGGGGCTTTTGCCTCCGGGATGGGCTCCACTGACACAGCTATTACCCTCGGACTAGGTAAAACTTGGTTCCGGGTACCGGAAAGTATTAAGGTATCACTCTCAGGCTGGTTCCCTGATGGTGTCTATGCCAAAGACCTTGTTCTTTACCTCATTGGGCTGATTGGAGCTGATGGCGCTACCTATAAAGCCCTTGAATTCAGCGGTGATGCCATAAGCAATATGAGTATCCCAGAACGCCTTACC
>DAOWJH010000053.1 GCA_030640495.1 Dehalococcoidia bacterium
AAAGCAGCCATGGAAGACTTAGATGCCGAAGCTAATGAGCTACGCGCTGAAAAGCTAGAACGTGGAGAGTTACCCCAAAACTTTCCCAAGCCATACTTCACCTGGGAAGAGCTAGAGCCAAGGATGAGAGAGAGGCAGTGCCTAACGCTCACCGCCTGGGGCATTACCGACAATGAGCAACCACACCGGTTAGGCTTTGTCCCTGCCCCCAGCTATGGTGGACAGCTGCCGATATTTATTAAAAAGGTTAAGCAGTTCCTAGGTCAGAAACATCGGCTCATCATCATCAGTCATCAGGCAAGCCGATTATCAGAGCTACTTGACGAAGAAGATATTATTGCCCCACCCCTTGCTGAAATCAAGCAAATACCCCCGCCTGGCTCGCTAACCCTGGTTCAGGGTTTACTGGCAGAGGGCTGGGGTATGAATAATAATACTCATCTATTCACTGATGCTGAAATCTTTGGTTTTGTCAAGCAGCGGCGGCTACTCAAGAAGCACCCGGTGCCACACCACAGGCTCGTGGTTGACTTCGCTCCGGGCGACTATGTAGTGCATATAGAGCATGGCATCGCCAAATTTGCTGGCGTTACTACAATAAGCACTGATAATACCGAAAAGGAGTACCTGGTCTTAAAATATGCTGTCGGCGATAAGCTCTATGTCCCCACCGACCAGATTGACCGGGTCAACCGTTACATAGGAGGCGGTGACCAGCCGCCAGTGTTGAGCCGACTGGACACCCAGGAGTGGAGGCGAACCAAGCAAAGGGTCAGAGAATCAGTAAATGATATTGCCCAGGAGCTGCTAGCTCTTTATGCCGCCCGGGAAGTCGTGCCCGGCTTCACCTTTTCCCCAGATACAGTATGGCAGCAGGAGCTTGAGGCTTCTTTCCCCTATGTTGAGACCCCTGACCAGATAGAGGTGCTAAAACAGGTAAAAGAGGATATGGCAAAAGCTAAACCTATGGATAGGCTAGCCTGTGGTGATGTGGGCTACGGTAAGACTGAGGTGGCTATCCGAGCTGCTTTCAAGGCAGTGATGGACAATAAGCAGGTGGCAGTGCTGGTGCCGACTACAGTGCTGGCTCAACAGCACTTTTCCACCTTCAGCCAGAGGTTAGGTGCCTTCCCGATAAGAATTGAGGTATTAAGCCGATTCCGAACACCAAAAGAGCAGCAGGCTATCCTTGACGGACTGGCTAACGGCAGGGTGGATATCTGCATCGGCACCCATCGGTTGCTGCAAAAGGATATAATATTCAAAGATTTGGGGTTTTTAATCATTGATGAAGAACAGCGCTTTGGCGTAGCCCATAAGGAACACCTTAAGCAGATGAGGCAGGAGGCAGATGTCCTCACCCTCAGCGCTACCCCCATCCCCCGCACCCTCCATATGTCCCTGGTGGGGGTGAGGGATATGAGCATTATGGAAACTCCTCCCGAGGAACGGCTACCTATCAAAACCTATGTTGCCGAATATGATGACCATCTAATCAGGGAAGCCATACTCAGGGAGCTGGAAAGAAATGGTCAGGTCTTCTTTGTCCACAATCGGGTTCAAAGCATAGCCATCGTGGCTAATAAGCTCCAGTCCCTGGTGCCTGAGGCTAGAATAGCCATCGCTCACGGTCAGATGCTCGAGGCAGAGCTAGAAGCGGTGATGACTGACTTTACCCAGGGTAAAAGTGACACCCTGGTGTGCACCACTATTATTGAATCAGGACTGGATATGCCCAATGTTAATACCCTGATTGTTAATAAAGCCGATAAATTTGGGCTGACCCAGCTATATCAACTACGGGGTCGGGTGGGTCGTGGCGTTAATCTTGCCTATGCCTATTTTCTCTATGATAAGGGGAAACACCTGACCACAACTGCCGAGAAACGCCTGAGGACTATATTTGAAGCCACCGAGCTTGGTGCCGGCTTTGGCATTGCGCTAAAAGACCTTGAGATTAGGGGGGCAGGCACCCTGCTTGGGGTAAAGCAGAGCGGGCATATCAGCGCCGTTGGCTTCAGCCTCTACTGTCGGCTGCTGGGTGAGGCAGTGGAGAAGCAAAAAGCCAAACAGGCTGGCCCTGCTGAGAGAGTGACCAGAGCCTCACGCCTGCCACCGCCAACCATAGACCTCCCCCTGCGAGCCTATATACCCGAGGAATATGTCGCCGACCTTGATACCAGACTGAGCCTGTATCAAAGTCTGGTAAAGGTGGATAAGGCTGAGCAGGTAGAGGCTCTAGCTCACGAATTCAGCGACAGGTTTGGCGCTCTGCCGGCAGAGGTAAAAAACCTACTCTACGCCCTCAGAATCAAAATTCAGGCGGGTAAAGCTGGAATTGAGTCCATAACTACTGAGGACGGGCAAATCGTGCTCAGGCGGTTTCAGGGCATGCATTTTGATAAGCAGCAGCTTGAACCATTTTCCAGAGACGGGATAATAAAGATAGGGCTAACCCAGCTCCGCCTAAACCCCAAACGGTTGGGTGGGGAGTGGCGGGAGGTGTTGGAAGAGGTGGTGATGAGGGTGGGGTGATATAATTTTAACTTGATAGACTATATGTCGTGATTACCACAAAGTTTTTGTATACCCTATTTGTGTTAACAAGCTCGGCTCCACGCACAATCTGTATATGGTAATTCCTTTTATGCTCGAAAACCTTGCTACTATCCCTATTTGGCTTAAAACTAGCCTGAATATTTAGACGACCTTCAATAAGTTCCTCTTTGCTCAGTAAGTCCCAATTAAATTCATATCTATAAGGGAATATTATTTTATTGCCATAAGAGTCAACATAGTAACAAACTTCGTCGCCGGGAACCATCTTTATAAATTTCTGCTCTCTCAGGTCACTTAAGATGCTTTCAAAAGCTCCAATATGGTACTTCTCTTCTGGAATTAGTATAGGAACAGGATCCACGCTAAAGTCTCTATCCAGAATCAGCCTGTCTTCATACGATTCCAGCCCTTGTCCATATTTCCCTATACCTATAGCAGCATGCACCCTAATATTAATATCCTCTCCAATATTTTTGCCAGCATTTATGATTCCAAAATTAGGGTAGTGGGATTCGTCATAGTCACATATGACCATAATAATCGGTCGGCGTTCATACTCAGAAGATTCTTTCATAACTTTATTCATCTTATATGTTTGCCGTGCGTAATAAGCAGTTATACATATAAGAACAAAAGTAAGAATTAAGACTATAAGGGTTTGATAATTATTCAAGATATCCATAAAACCCATATCAAATTCCCCCTAAACTTTCCAGTTTCAAGAAAATATAATACTCTATATTATTATACTCTAAAATGGCTTCGTATAAACCCTGCCCACTTCGAGCTACTATGTTATAGCACGGTCAAGCGGGAGATAAAGAGAACTTTTATCAAGGGCACTCTAAGAGGGGCGAAGCCCCTCTTTTTTATCCCTCCCCCTCTCCTTGGAAGGAGAGGGGGATTAAGGGGGTGAGGTTGACAAAAATCCTTATTTCGTAAGAGAAAAGGTGCTATAATAGGGTTAAGTGGGAGAGATAGAGATGCAATATACCATTTTTATCAGAAAAGCACCTGACGGATTCTATATAGCTAGCTGTCCTCTGATTCCAGAAGCACAGGCTCAAGGTGAGACCGACAAAGAATGTATAGCTAACATTAAAGAAGTGCTTCAACTTTGTCTGGAATTCCGTAAAGAGCGCGGTGAGGAAATACCAGAGGAAATTGGTACTAAGCAGGTTATGGTTGCCATATGACAAAACTACCTTCGCTCAAAGCCCGTGAAGTAGTTAATGGTCTTCAGGCAATGGGTTTCAAGAAGGTAAGGCAAAAGGGTAGCCATGCAATATTCCATCATCAAGATTGTCGCCGGGCTCCTATTCCCATCCATCCGGCCAAAACCATCAGCCCTTATTTTCTCTCAGATATTCTGAAACAGCTAGAGATTGACGAGGACAAATTTTTACAAGCTATAGGGCGAAGATAGTCTTTGGGTTACAGGCAGTCTAAGAGGGGCGTCAGCCCCTCTTTTTTAATATCTTCCCCCTCTCCTTGGAAGGAGAGGGGGATTAAGGGGGTGAGGTTGCTGAGTGGCACAACTCAGTAGGAGTTAAAAGAGGCAATTTTATCCATTGGCTCCCTGCCGTGCTCTGAACCCAGCTTTTCCCTATCGTAATAGCCTAACGCTATTAAAATATCTATCTTTTTACCCTGTGGGATATTTAATATTGATTTTACCGCCCGTTCATTAAACCAGCCTATCCAGCAAGTCCCCAGCCCCAGCTCCTCAGCCTGAAGAACAAAATGCTCACTGGCTATCCCTATATCTATAAGATAGTATTTTGTGCCCCGGAACATCCCGCCTATCTTAGCCAGAAACTTTGGCTTTTCAGAGACAACGACAACAATCACTGGCGCCATTTTGCAAAAGGAATTCACCGAATATATACCCCTGAACGCAGCCCGACATAGCCTGTTCTTTAACTGCCTATCATCCACGACTACAAACTTCCACGGTTGTGAATTGCATGCCGAGGGGGCTAGCCTCGCCGCCTCAAGACACATCATCACCTTTTCTCGGTCAACAGGTCTATCTAGGAAATCCCTAACGCTTTTTCTGTGCCTTACCAGGTCTAAAAGAGCCATAACCCTATTTCCACCATGCTTAATTTCAGTAGCCATACTGTGATAAGCAATCCTAGTTTTGATGGATGTCTTTGTCAAGAGCCCGGTATAGAGCCACCAGAAGTGGGGGTAAAGGGGGGTGGATTATTTTAATATAATTAGTCCCAGTCCGGTTATTCTCAAAAAGCCTTTGAGCATATGGGCGGCGTCTGGTATAATAGACGGAATTTATCCTGTGTGGAGGTCTGCTGCGTCTCAAGCACTGTTAAAGATTGAGGAAATCCCCCTAGGGAGCCCCCGAATCAAGGCTTTTGCCAACTTCCCCTGGCGTCTCTACCGAGGCGACCCCTGCTGGACGCCGCCTCTA
Source organism: Dehalococcoidia bacterium (assembly GCA_030640495.1). Lineage (GTDB taxonomy): Bacteria > Chloroflexota > Dehalococcoidia > Dehalococcoidales > DAOWJH01 > DAOWJH01. Next base: position 4,991 of record DAOWJH010000053.1, read on the forward strand.
CGGGGCGACCTGCTCAGTAATCGCCTCCTTGGCTTGGTTGGTCTGCTGACCCGGGAGCATCCCTACCATCGCCACGCTGAGGTTACCCATTTTTTGGCCTGGCGTGGTGGGCAGCCAGTAGGTCGGATTTCGGCAGCCATCAATCATCGCTTCAACGACTATTATGGCGTTCGCATCGGCTTCTTCGGCTTCTGGGAAAGCATTGAGGACTACCAAGTTGCAAAAGCCCTGCTAGACCAGGCACGGCAGTGGGTAAAAAGCCGCGGGATGGCAGTCCTGCGTGGTCCCGGAGAATACTCCAACACCAGCCACGAACGCCAGGGCATACTGGTAGACGGATATGAGTATCCCCCGACGGTGGAGTTGACACATAATCCCCCTTACTACGGTGAATTTCTGGAGCGGTACGGTTTCCACAAAGCTAAGGATTACCATGCTTACATATTTGATGTCCAAACTCCTTCCCCTCCCCGGCTGGAGGGGTTGGTAGAGCAGGTGCAGCGGCGCCGAGAAATTGAAACGCGGCCACTAATCTTCAAGGAATTATCCTCCGAGGTACGCTTGATAGTAAACATCTACAATGATAGCTGGTCTAAGAACTGGGGGTTCCTGCCTATTACTGAAGAGGAGGCTAATGCCTTGGCAAATTCCCTGCGTCTTATCGTGGACCCTGGCCTAGTCCGCTTTGCTTTCGTCCAGGGTGAGCCAGTTGCTGTCCTGGGGTTTTTCCCTGACCCCTATTATGCCTTACGGCCGCGTTGGCGCTGGTATGGTGACTCGGACTTAGTGCGTATAGCCAGGCTACTCTGGACGCGCCGACACATTCCCCGCACCCGGCTGATGTTCTTCGGGATTCGTCCCGGCTTCCGCCAGCTAGGTATCGATGCTCTTCTCTTCCATGAAGCCAAGGAATACGCAATCCAAAGGGGCTACCTCAAATGTGAGGCTTCCATGCTCTTGGAGAATAACCACCTGATTTTGCGCGCTTCAGAGTTTATGGGAGGGCACTACTACAAGACCTGGCGCATTTACGACCTGCCGTTAGAATAAATGCTGAGGAAATATTGACAAGGCGGAAAAAGGGGGCTATCATTTAGTTATACTCCATAGTCTCAGTAGCTTGACAACTCAACGTAGGGAAAAAATGCTTGGCCAAATCACAGACTGGGTAGGCAGTTATGTTATACGCACAATTGCTGTTCTACTTTGGAGGTTACCATAATGTAGCTGCTGGTAGAGGTATCTGCCAGAGTAACTGAGAGATGCCAACCGAAGTAAAGGTTGGCGTCTTTTATTTTTTGAAAAATATATTGTGTATTATTGGTGAAGCCTTTATTGTCGCCCTTCCCAGCCTTCCCGTTACAGAGATTCACCCTTCCAAGAGGAAATCAGTGATGGAAACCGAACAGGCTAAAACTCTAGAAGCACTCAAAATTGCTGTCCAGATGGAAATTGATGGCAAAGAATACTATCTGGAAGCCAGCCAGAAAAGTAGTAATGAGCTGGGTAAGAAGCTACTGGCGTCGCTAGCTGCTGAAGAAGACATTCACCGGCAGAAGTTTGAGGAGATATACGATGCCCTACGAAACAAAAGGGCTTGGCCGGTAACTGATTTTCAGCCTGATGGGGGCAAAAGACTAAGAACCATATTTGCCAAAGTAACTGAGGAAATTGGGTCCAATGTAAAGGCTCCCGCCACCGAGCTTGATGCCATACAAACAGCCATGAATATGGAAAACAAGACCTATGATTTTTATCAAAGCCAGGGTGAAGACGCCACCTATGATGCTGAGAGAGACTTTTATGAGACCTTGGCTGCCGAGGAAAGGGAACATCATCAAGTTCTGCTTGACTACTACGAATATCTCAAAGACCCGGCAGCTTGGTTTGTCAGCAAGGAACACCCCTCTCTGGATGGTGGCTGAATAAGCACTATAAATTCTGGAGGTAAGAGATATGCTGGAGATTAGGCAACTGACTGTAACCGTTGAGGGCAGGAAAATTATCCAAGATATAAATTTGAATATTGGAACTGGTGAGGCACACGTTCTCTTCGGCCCTAATGGCAGTGGCAAGACCACCTTACTTATGGCGATAATGGGCTTCCCCAAATACCGAGTAACCCAAGGTAATATCATCTTCAATGGCAGGGACATAACCAGCTTGCCGCTGGACGAGAGAGCACGCTTAGGAATTGGTATGTCTTTCCAGCGTCCCCCGGTGGTTCGAGGGGTAAAAACAAGCGATATGATTGGTGCCTCCCTAGGAGACAGAGAGGATAAACTAACCATAGACAGACTAGCCGAAAGAGCTAATATGACCGAACTTCTGGATAGAGAGATAAACTATGGTTTTTCGGGAGGGGAGATAAAGCGCTCTGAGTTAATGCAGCTACTAGCTCAAAAGCCAGAGTTTACTTTATTGGACGAGCCAGAGTCTGGGGTCGACCTGGTGAATATAGCCCTCATAGGTGAACTGATAAATGAGTTACTGGACAAAAGTTGCCCAATAGTTAACCGAAAGTGCATGGGTCTTATCATCACCCACACCGGTCATATCATGGACTATGTCAATGCCCGCACCGGCCATGTTATGATTGACGGCAGGATAAGTTGTGGGGGAGACCCCCGTGAGATTCTGGCAACTATCAAGAAACAGGGCTATGAGGAGTGTGCCAAATGCGTTTTAGGGAGAACGACAAGTGCGTGAGATAAAATCTTCCCAAACATATAGAGATAAAGCCAGAGCAGCATCAGCCAAACCAGCTGCCCATGGTGATGATATAGATTTAGGTATTTATGTCAGCTCAGCCGAGGAACAACCGTACCAGACTGACCCATCACAACTTCCTGCCAAAGCCAAAGAGCAGATGCTGGGGGCAGGGGTCATTTTGGATGATACAAGCCAAAGGTCAGGAACCTTTATCCAGATGGATAATACGCCAGTTCATAGTTCAAGCCGGCAAGATGATATAGAAGTAATGGCGATGAGCCAAGCTCTAGAAAAGCATGACTGGTTATCTGATTACTGGTGGCAGGCAGTAGCTGTGGACAGTGATAAATATACCGCCCACGTAGAGCTTAACCAGAGTAACGGCTATTTCATTAGAGCCCTGCCTGGATATAAAACCATTTATCCGGTTCAGGCTTGTCTCTATCTGGCCAAAGCGCAGCTAGCTCAGAATGTACATAATATTATCATTGCTGAGGAAGGCTCTGAACTCCACATTGTTACCGGATGCACCACTGCCTTCAAGAAGGAGCCAGGACTGCACCTAGGGGTTTCTGAGTTTTATATCAAGAGAGGGGCTAAGGTTACCTTCACCATGATACACAGCTGGAACCCAGAGATAGCAGTTCGTCCCCGCACCGGTGTTATCATTGAACAGGACGGGCTATTCTTGAGCAACTATGTGATTATGAAGCCAGTTCACTCACTACAAATGTATCCCGCAGCCAGGTGTGCGGGTGAAAATGCCACCGTCAGGTTTAACAGTATTCTGGTCGCCACCCCTGGCTCAATGATGGATGTTGGTTCCAGAGTCCTCCTTGATGCCAGGGGAGCCAGGACAGAGATAATATCACGGGCTATCACCACCGGGGGTAACATTTTCGCCCGGGGCTATATAGAGGGCAATGCCCCCGATGTCAAAGGACACCTGGAGTGTCGCGGGCTTATTCTGCAAGGAGAAGGCATGATTCATGCCATACCCGAGCTCAAAGGTACACTAGCTAATATTGACCTGTCCCATGAAGCCGCGGTGGGTAAGATTGCTGAAGAGGAAATAGAGTATCTGATGGCGCGGGGGCTAACCCGGACCGAGGCTACAGCTACCATAGTTAGAGGCTTCCTCAAGGTAGACATTGAAGGATTACCCCCACTACTCAGTGCTGAACTACAGCGGGCGGTGGAAGCCAGTGAGGAAGACCTTACGTGAATAACTTACCGGAGGTGAGAAATGAATCTTAAGGCTTTATATAAGTTAGGTTATGGTCTGTATGTGGTATGCTCTAAGAAGGGAGACAGGTTCAATGGGCAAATTGCCAACACCGTGTTTCAGATTACCTCTGAGCCGCCGATTATTGCCGTAAGCATCAACAAGGACAATCTAACCCACGAGTTTATCAAGGAGAGTAAGGTGCTGACGGTCTCGGTCATCTCCCAGGATACACCCCTCTCTTTCATCGGTCACTTTGGCTTCAAGTCAGGCCGGGATATGGATAAGCTTGAGGGCATTAGTTATAAAACAGGTGAAACTCAGGCTCCGGTGGTCACTGACAATGCCCTGGCTTATCTGGAAGCCAGGGTGATTCAAGAAGTAGATGTGGGAACGCATACTATTTTTATAGGAGAGCTTGTGGATGCGGATGTCATTAAGGAAGGCGAGCCGATGACCTATGCCTATTATCACCAGGTCAAAAGGGGTACTACTCCCAAGGCAGCTCCCAGCTATATTGCGGAGAAAAAGGAGGCACCAAAAATGGCAAAATACAAATGCACTGTTTGCGGCTATGTCTACGACCCGGAACTGGGAGACCCCGATGGCGGTATTAAACCGGGGACACCCTTTGAAGAGATACCCGACGACTGGGTGTGTCCTGTCT
>DAOWJH010000008.1 GCA_030640495.1 Dehalococcoidia bacterium
AGAAATAGCCAGAGGCAAAGTCAAGGATATTAAGCCTGAGCCTCTCCTCCCCACCCCACTGGTCTACTTTTAGGTTATAGACAATATCAAGGGGCGAGGAAACCTCTGCTAGATAGTTACCAAATCCAAAAGCTACCCCGTCCCAGACAGTGCCACTTTGCTTTAGTTTCAGCCTAAGGTGTTCTCCATTACTACCCATTGTCTGACAATCAGTGACCTCTACTCCGTGGCTGAGGAAGGTAGGCATTGGATTACCGTGACCAAAAGGAGCTAGCTGCTGAATTGATTGGAAGGTATCTCCGGCGAGGTCGGGCAGTGTAATCTCAGCATCAATATCCAGGTGAGGACGAAGGTCAACCCCGGCTAGCTCGGTAGATGCCAGCTGTAAGAGTGTTTGCTTTAGGCGAGCCAGATTCTTAGTTGGTAGGGTGAAACCGGCTGCCTGGGAGTGTCCACCAAAGTGAGATAGTAAACCGCTGCACTGATTTAGAGCATGGATAATATTAAACTCAGGGATACTTCGGCAACTACCGCTACTTATCTGCTTGCCGGTTTTAATCACCATTGCCGGGCGACAGAATTCCCCTGAAAGCCTGCTGGCTACCAGCCCCATGATTCCACCAGGGTAGTCCTCATCGCTGGCTACTAAAAGGGGCAGGACCCCTTGAGCCAATACCTGCTTCCTGGCTTTGGCTAGGGTATTGGTGGTTAATTTTTGCCGCTCAGAATTTTTCTGTTCCAGCCATATAGTTAGCTGGTGTGCCTCTTGTGGCGAGTCTGTCGTCAGCAATTTATAGCTGCTTATAGCATGTGCCAATCTGCCGGCAGCGTTTAAACGCGGGGCTAGAACCCAGGAGATACTCTCTGTATCAAGGCTGCCGATGTTTAATCCAGCCTGGGTTATCATTTCTCTAACTCCAAGGCGGGGGGTAGCATTAATTAGCTTCAGTCCTTGCTTAACCAGGTACCGATTTTCCCCCAGTAGAGGCATCATATCAGCTACAGTCCCCAGGGCTACTAGGTCTATTAGTTCATCCAATTGCTTCTCCTTACCAACGCCCTGGAACAGAGCCTGAAGAAGCTTGAAGGCTACCCCAACGCCAGCCAGTTCTAAGAAGGGGTAGTTTGAGTTGGGCAGTTTAGGATCAACCACCGCAATAGCTGGTGGGATTACGGTCGGAGGGGTATGGTGGTCGGTAATAATTATATTGAGCCCCATCCTTTGTGCCTTCTTAACCTGGGAAAGGGCAGTAATTCCGCAATCAACAGTGATAACTAGGCTAACACCTTGTCGGCAAAGGTTCTCTAAGGTGGCTGTTTTAAGCCCATAACCTTCGGTCAAGCGGTGTGGTATGTAAGGGATGACCTTGCCACCAAGACTGGATAGAGCCTGCACAAGTATGGCAGTCCCGGTGATGCCATCAACATCAAAGTCTCCATAGATGGCAATGTTTTCACCGGAAAGCAAAGCCCGGTAAATTCTAGCTACCGCCCGGTGCATATCAGGCAGCAGGAGGGGGTTACCTGACAGGCATTTATCAGCAGCGATGAATGATTCTAACTGGGATGGTTCAGTGAGACCGCGATTATACAGGAGCTGAGCTATCAGTGGCAGGAAGCCTGAAGTGTCAGCTAAATATTGGGCTGGAGCTGGTGGTAGAAGGTTCCAATGGCTATGATTCAAGTCTATACCTCGCAATATTGTCGAATGACCAGAACTGAATTATGACCACCAAAGCCAAAAGAGTTAGACAGGGCGGTGGTGACCTTGGCTTGGCGGGCTATATTAGGCACATAGTCTAAATCGCATTCAGGGTCGGGGTGAGTAAGGTTTATCGTCGGTGGTATTATGCCGTGCTGGATAACCATAACACATATTGCTGCCTCAACAGCACCACCACCTCCAAGGAGATGCCCCATCATTGACTTGGTTGAGCTTATTGGGATGTGGTAGGCAGTGTTGCCAAACACAGTCTTTATCGCTCTGGTTTCCATTTTGTCGTTTAGTGGGGTAGACGTGCCATGAGCATTAATATAATCAATTTCGGTAGTAGCCAGTCCGGCTTTATTAAGTGCCATCTGCATGGCCCTTACCGCGCCCGCCCCATCTCCAGGCGGCTGGGTGACGTGATAAGCATCACTGCTGATTCCGTAGCCTATAATTTCAGCCAGAATATTGGCTCCTCGCCTTTGGGCGAAGGAGAGGTCTTCCAGCATAAGGACAGCAGCTCCCTCGCTGAGGACAAAGCCGTCGCGTTCAGCATCAAAGGGTCGTGAGGCTAACTGAGGCTCACTATTTCGGGTAGAGAGAACTCTGAGAGCATTAAAGGCAGCAATCCCTATCGGGGTTACTGCCGCCTCACTGCCACCAGCCAGCATGGCTCGGGCGTCACCACGCCTGATGATTTCATAAGCAGTGCCTATGGCATCTGAGCCACTGGAGCAGGCTGATGTGGTGCAAAAGTTTGGTCCCT
>DAOWJH010000037.1 GCA_030640495.1 Dehalococcoidia bacterium
CACGCGGTTTAGGAAACCGCTGCTCTATCCACCTGAGCTACAGGGGCACAAATCTACCCTCCTTATTCAGTTTAAGCTTTGGTGGAGATAGGGGGATTCGAACCCCCAACCTCTGCGATGCGAACGCAGCGCTCTCCCTACTGAGCTATATCCCCAAACTATAATTTAAAATTATACCACAGATGAGATTATTTATTAAGGGTGAGAAGTAATAATAGTAATTATCTTGTCCAGCTAGACAGGGAGGCAAAAGTAAGGTAATATTTAACCAGAGCCAAATAGTAATAAGAGGTTTATAAAATGGATGAAAAAGAAAAGACAAGGGACTACGTTCTCAAAACAGTAAAGGATAAGGATGTCAGGTTAATAAGTCTATGGTTTACTGATATTTTAGGCTTTCTTAAAAGTATTGACATCAACCCCAGGGAGCTAGAAAGAGCATTAGCCGATGGGGTGGGATTTGATGGTTCCTCCATTGAAGGATTTGCCAGGATTGACGAGAGCGATATGCTGGTTATACCTGACCCGGCTACCTTTCAAATCTTACCCTGGAGCCAATCACAACATCCTGTAGCCAGAATGTTCTGCGATGTGCTGATGCCCGGTGGTCAGCCTTTTGAGGGTGACCCCCGATATGTGCTGAAGAGAAACCTCAAGAGAGCATCTGACCTGGGTTATACCTTCAAGGTGGGACCAGAATTAGAATACTTCTATTTTCAGAATGCAGAGGGGACCCATATTTTGGACGACGGTGGCTATTTTGATTTGACACCCCCGGATATAGGTAGTGACCTGAGAATGGAGACCACGCTCGCCCTGGAAGAGATGGGTATTAATGTTGAATACACCCATCATGAGGCGGCTACCAGCCAGCATGAGATAGACCTACATTATGATGATGCCCTGACTATAGCAGATAATATCATGACCTGCCGATTGGTTATCAAAGAGGTAGCTCAAAAGCACGGTGTTTATGCCACCTTTATGCCTAAGCCTATCTTAGGTGTTAACGGTAGTGGCATGCATGTGCACCAGTCATTGTTTAAAGGCAGCAGGAATGCCTTCTTTGATGAGAATGACCCGTATTATTTATCAAAAGTAGCTAAACACTATATTGCCGGCCTGCTAAAACATGCTCCCGAGATTAGCTCTGTGGTCAGCCAATGGCTTAATTCCTATAAGCGCCTGGTTCCTGGCTATGAGGCACCAGTGTATCTTTCCTGGGCGAGGAGAAACAGGTCAGATATGATTAGGGTTCCTGAGTATCAGGTGGGGAGGGAAGACTCTACTAGAATTGAGTTTAGGGTTCCTGACCCTGCCTGCAATCCTTATCTAGCTTTTAGTGTGATGCTAGCTGCTGGTCTGGATGGTATTGAGCAGGAGTATGAACTGGCTGACCCCGTTGAAGAAAATGTTTTTGAGATGAGCAGTGAGGAGAGGGAACGAAGGGGCATAGGCACTTTGCCCATGAACCTGTCTGCCGCCATAGGCTTAACCGAAAAGAGTCAGGTGGTAAGAAGAGCCCTTGGCGACCATGTTTTTGATAGCTTTATCAAAAATAAAAAGATTGAGTGGGATCAGTATCGCATTCAGGTAACTGAATACGAGCTAAAAAAATATTTGCCTATTCTCTAGTATTTTATATTGATTAGGGTAAGACAGGCTATGAATTTTGAGACTATTATCGGGCTGGAGGTGCATGCTCAGTTATTGACCAAGAGCAAGATGTTCTGTCGCTGTAGTGCTAATTATGCTGATGCCCCACCTAACACCTATGTCTGCCCGGTGTGTCTGGGGATGCCCGGCGTTCTGCCTACCATCAATCAGCAAGCGATGGAATATACTATAATGACAGCCCTGGCTCTAAATTGCACTGTCTCCGAGTATACCAAGTTTGACCGTAAGAACTACCCCTATCCTGACTTGATGAAGGGTTATCAGATTTCGCAGTCTGATGCCCCCATTGGGCATCATGGCTGGCTCACTATTGAGCTTAATGGTGAGAAAAAGAAGGTAGGCATAAGCAATGTGCACCTTGAGGAGGATGTAGCCAGACTAGTACACCGCATCTCTCCCGATGGAGAGACTTACAGCCTGGTGGATGTTAACCGGGCGGGGGTGCCGTTAATGGAGATTGTCAGTGAGCCTGACCTGCGCTCTGCGGAAGAAGCAAGGCAGTACCTGATAAAGTTGCGCAGCATACTTCAGTATCTGGGTGTATCTACGGCAAATATGGAGGAGGGAAGCTTCAGGTGTGATGCCAATATCAGTATTCACCCTGAGAATAGCTCGGATTCTATGGCTAAAGCCGAGGTCAAGAATATGAATAGCTTCAAGGCAGTCTACCAGGCTCTAGAGTATGAAGCTAAACGACAGAGGAAGGTAGCCGCCGAGGGCAGGAGACTTGTCCAGGAGACGAGGGGTTGGGTTGAAGAGAAGGGGGAAACGGTTTCACAACGAAGCAAAGAGTACGCACACGATTACCGCTATTTCCCTGAGCCAGACCTTCCCCCACTGGTATTAAATCGGGAGTGGGTGGAGGAAATAAGGGCCAGACTCCCCGAGTTCCCCGAGGCAAGACGCCACCGATTTGTGGCTGAATATGGGCTATCACTCTATGATGCCAACTTGCTTACCAGCTCCAGGGCAATGGCTGACTACTTTGAAGCCTGCGCAGGCGTGAAAGGACATGCTACAGAGCTGCGCAAGAGTATTCGGGAGGTGGCTAAAGAGGTAAGTAACTGGCTTCTGGGTGAGACTAACCGTATAATGAATGCCAACAATGCCGATATAAACGAATTCAGAGAAAGAGTTGACCCTGAACAGTTTCGTGAATTAATAGTGTACTCCCATAATCTTATTAACACTGCTACTGCCAAGTCTGTGCTTGATGAAATGTTCAAAACTGGTAGGACAGCAATTGACATTATTACCCAGCGTGGGGTAAGCCAGATAAGTGATACTGAGGCGATTGAAGCGGAGGTCATTACAGCAATAAACAATAATCAGCCAGCAGTGGCCGATTACAAGGCAGGCAAGGAGCAAGCGCTCAAGTTTCTTGTCGGGCAGGTAATGAAGGCTACCAGGGGTCGCGCCAATCCAAAGCTGGTGAACAAATTATTGAGGAAAAAGCTAGGGGAAGAATAAGATGCAAACCTACTTAAGCATAGCTCAGATTGTGCTATCTATAGCCTTGATACTGGCTATTCTGCTTCAGGTTCGGGGTGGTGGGTTGGGGGGTATCTTTGGTCAGCCTGATACCGTCTTTCGCACTAAACGAGGCGTGGAAAAGACGCTATTCCAGCTTACCATTGTCTTAGTGGTTCTATTTATCGGTGTCTCCATATTGACTCTCAGGATTGGCTAATAGTTGGCGACTGCGGTAGAACTAGGGATAGTATGAATCCTATAATAACTCTCACCACTGATTTTGGCTTAACTGATGCCTATGTGGCGGCAATGAAGGGGGTAATACTCAGTATCAATCCTGAGGTGAAGATAATTGATATTTGTCATATTATTAGACCACAGGATGTCCCCCAGGCCGCCTTTATCTTAGGTACGGCATGTCCATTTTTCCCTCGGAAAACAATCCATGTAGTAGTGGTTGACCCCGGGGTGGGCACTGAGCGCAGAGCTATTATTCTGAGAACACCATCGGCTGACTTTGTTGCCCCAGACAATGGCGTCCTGAGCTATGTTATCCAGCAGTCTTTAACCAAGCTGGTAGAGGACAAGGCCAATTCACAATACGTGGAGCTAGGGCCAGAGTTAGAAGCAATTGCTATTACTAAACCTCGGTTCTGGCGGTCGCCGGTCAGCTCTACCTTCCACGGACGCGATATCTTGGCTCCGGTAGCAGCTCGACTTTCCTTGGGTTTCTCGCCGATAGATTTTGGTGAGGCAATTACTTCGGTGGTAATGCTACCGCTGTCTCACCCATATCATGCACCGGATGGCTCACTTGTGGGGCAAATCCTCCACATTGATAGCTTCGGTAATTTGATTACTAATATCAAGAGTGATGACCTACCCCAGGCGAAACAGGCAATAACTATTGAGGTTGGTAACCAGCTCATTTCCGGGTTAAGCCGCACCTACACTGAAGGCAGAGGGCTACTAGCTCTCATCGGCAGCAGCGGATATCTTGAGGTATCCCTAAAAGAGGGTAGCGCTTGTGCTTATCTTAATGCTGAGGTAGGTGATGAGGTAAGAATAAGATAACTGGGGGTTAATAAATAATTTCAGGGGGTAGCCAGTGGATTGTCCCGTTTGTGGAAAGGAGGCTAGAGCCCATATCTACTACTGCGCAAAATGTGCTGTTTATGTGCATGAGAAATGATGGCAAAAGCATGTAGCTATGGCTCATAAGGAAAAGAAGTGAAGCTGAAAATATGGTTTTTAGAGACCAGACCGCAATTCCTGCTTCTCTCCGTGGTGCTGGTATTCCTGGGCACCTGCCTGGCTTGGTATGATGATGCCTTTCATCTTGGTTATGCCCTGTTGGCTTTCGTCGGGCTACTCCTAACTCATATTAGCGTCAATACCCTTAACGACTACTTTGACTATAGAAGTGGCATAGACCTGGAGGTTAAAAGA
>DAOWJH010000024.1 GCA_030640495.1 Dehalococcoidia bacterium
AGGCAGCACAATAAGACCGAGGTTTGATTATAGATTGTCCCTGGGGCATCCTGTCTATACACACAGTAAGAAAGCTGCCCACGAATGGACCAAACAGGGCAAAAACCAGTATCAGTAACGCCAACTTTTTATATTACCCCATACTAGACCAGATTGCGTCAGGCCTATGATACATCAGGGGAGGGAACTAAGCAACTGCTTGTACTCGTTCATATGATTAATAACACATTATTTCCTTGCCTTGTCATTGCGAGCCGAAGGCGTGGCAATCCCCGGGTATTCCTGGAGATTGCTTCGGCACTTTGTGCCTCGCAAGGACAATAGGCAGAGGCTAAAAACAGAAATAGCAAAAGGAGACCCGAAATTAGTCTCTATCTGCTATTACCCGATTGACCCAAACTTAATTCTCACTTAGTTACAGCAAAGGTAATGGTGCCGCTGATGGAAAACTGATTAGCCCCTTTGGTGATACTCACCCCTAGCCCAACTCACCCATAAAGGATTCAAGGCGCTCCTTCAGGCTTTCTTTAAAAGTAGCGAATTCATCCTTGGTTATATAGTCTGCTGCCGGCTTCCCCTGCTTGGCTCTGGAGATTATTGACGGCAGGTGACTTTGCGTCGCCTCAATTACCTCCCGACTGTGGTCATTAGCCACCAGCTTAGCCAGTATTAAATCAAGCTGATGCCTGACAGCCTCCTCACTAATGCCCAGGGTCGGGGCAAACTGGTCAACTGAATCCCCATCAGCGATGTGGCGTAAAATCTCGCCTTCACCGGGAGAAAGGCGAGCCAGCAGATTATCTACTTCCTTACTTATCAAAGAGAAGACCTCAAATTCATCCATAACCCGGGAGGCAAACCCTGGTCTTAGCAGGGCTTCACTTATGGGGCAGGCACCCTGAATTACCCTTCTCAGGACGCCAACCAAGTCATTGGGGTCAACCTCCTTGGTCAGGCAAGCACTTGCCCCGCTTTTCATTGCCGAGAAAAGCTGTTCCTCATTCTCGCTATCCATAATCAAAATCACCGACACTGCCGGCAGGTTCTGCTTGATGCGGCGGGCTACTTCAACCCCGCTGAGTTTGCTGTGGTTGGCATTCAAGATAGCCACCCGTGGTGAATTGGCTTCAATAAAACTAAGCGCTTCTTCATTATCGGTCGCCTCACCTATAACCTCAATGTCCTCTTCCCCGGAAAGGGTGAAGTGGATGCCTTCTCGGAAGAGAACCTGCCAATCAGCTAGAAAGACGCTAACCTTTTCCATTTTTTGCCCCCTCATAAACATAGATTATTTTTCTGTAATTTAAATTTAGCACACAATTATAAACATAGACATAAAAATGATAAAGATTTCATAAAGGTTTCATAAAGGTTTCATAAAGGTTTGCTGGGGCAAGGGGTAGGCAGGCGGTACTGAAGCCAAAAAGTGTCACTGGGGCAGTTTAACTGGGATTGATGCGGGGACCAAAGATAAGACTTTTCCTAGTCTAGAAACATTCCCTCCAGACCGGTAGTCTCTTCTAATCTTCTGGTGATGCTCACGGCTGTCTTAAGCAAAACAATCTCATTGGTTACCTCAACCTCGCCCTTAATTAAGTGCCCGCCGATAACACCCTTGTCTTCATCTCCCAAAACTGCGTGCAGATGAAGTTTGTATTCCCCCTTCTGGTTGGAGATATTACCTGAAAGGGAAAGCAACTCGTGTGGCTTGGCAAATTCCTGGGGCACATAATTCCCCTTCTCCTTGAAGTAACCTAGTTGAAATTGCTTTAATTGACCTATGCCGGACAAAACCACCGCCGTTTCAACCCTATGTTTGTTACATATTTCCTTTAGCTCCTGGTGAATATCCTCGCCAGGGAACAGCCTGGCCAAAATCAAATTATCTTTCTCTTCACTCTGCATTTTTAATCCCCCAGATAGCCTGTCTCTGAAAGTTCACCGACTACAGCCCGATTACCAGCCCGGCTCCACAGGCTGAAGCCCTGCCCTTAAATAGCTCCATTATCTCCTTCTTATATTGGGTGCAATGACAGGGGTAAATTAGCTGTAAGCTCTCAAAAGCCCTGAAGTCGTGAAATCCGTGGAGACCGCCAGCGATTCCATAGAGTTTGCCAAACCTTGAGGTAGCGTCTAATATGCCCTTCATCGCCGGGTGAGCACAGCCTGTTACCACAAATATCCCCTTGTCTGTCTCAAGTGCCAGGGATTGTTCTACCCCTTCAAGCTCACCGGTGGAGAAGACATTCTGGCAGATTTGAACGGAGTCTTTGCCAACAATGGTTACCTTCCTCGCTGGGAATGCCCCTCCAAATGAGCTGGGAATATAGAGCTCAGCAGTTTCATTTTGGCTAAGAATCTCAAAAAGCCCCCCAGTGTGGTCTCCGTGAGCGTGCGATATTACAATTATCCCTATATTCTTGGGGTCAATGCCTAGTTCCTTCATATTATGTAGCAATGTAGGGCTATCGGCACCAGTGTCAAATAAGATTGGCTGAGCCCCTTCGCTCTCTATAAGAGCTGAGAACCCCCACCCGGCTCTCAACCCCTTCTTCTTCACTTCATTGTCGTAAATTATCGTAATTTTCATGTATGCCTTTTTTACTTCAATGCATTTATTGCCTCTCTCCAAGGCAAAATCAACCGAGCCAACATATATTTAAGGCTCAAGCCTCCGATATAAGCAATTTACCATACTGCACAGTTGGCAGAGGTTAGCCACCTTCTCACTATTCAGCCCCTGCCATACCTGCTCATTCCCGAAGCCAGAGCAGAAGGAAACAGACTTTTGGGGCATCATCATGCACTGCTCAGTCAGGCGAACGCCTATCTTTTCAGCCGGAAGAAGGCTGAACAGCACTCTCTGCTCGGTAAGAGGCCATCCTCTGGAGCCAGGGCACAGCTTGGGACCTATCCTCATCCCGGAATTGTGCGCCCTCTGACAAAAAAGATGCTGAACTTGAGCCTCCAGGCTATCCATAGCTACTGTCCCCACACTGTCCAGCATGGAGGCTAACACCGACTCTCCTTTTGAAAATAGCTCAGAGGTGCTCTGCTCCAACTCAGCGCCGATAGTGCACACAGCAGCGGCTATATACTCCGCCCCTTTCCAAAACCGCAGGCGATCTCCAACAGTCAGCCTTGAACCATTTTCCAGCACCAGACCTCTTTCGTCCATCTCCTTAATCTTGAACAAGTCACAGACCGCCACCGGTTTTACTAACTGGTAGCCCCTTCTCACTGCCTCTTTCAGGATTTCTCTTATCCTTCCTTGAGGAACCACCCTCCCTCCCCCATAGCCCGCCCGTCGCAGTACCTCTTTCTCTTCTATATCTAGTTGAAGGTCAGTTATCATTTCCACGGCACTTCTCCTCTCTACACTTAGGCAAAAGCCAAATGAAGCCACCCCCAAATTATAGACCTCTCCTTGGTAAATTGACAACCGCCTTGGCATCTCTATAAACTAATATTACCACCTCCCCGAGGAGAAAAATCCATGCCACCCATTGAGGTTATTGGTCATCAGTTAGCTGAAGCACTCAACCGATATAGCGCCGATTATATAGAGGCTCGCCTTGAGCAGAGCCAGACCAGCCACATTACCTACCGGGGAAGGGAGCTGGAGTCTATCGGCCGGGCAACTACTATCGGGGGAAATGTGCGAGCCATGATAAGGGGTGGCTGGGGCTTCGTCAGCTTTAATAATCTGAGTAACCTGCCGGGCAGGGTAGAGCTGGCAGTAAAGCAGGCTCAATTTGCCGGTAATAAAGAAAGCAAGCTGTCTGCTGTAGAGCCAGTGGTTGATACAGTACTATCTGAAACAGATAAAAATCCGGTGACTATGCCCTTGGCTGAAAAGAAACAGCTACTGGATGAATACAATGCTCTCATCTGGCATACCCCAAAGCTCCAGACCTCAATTATTGGCTATGGTGATAGCCACAAAAAGGTCATCTTCGCCAGTTCATCAGGTAGCTATATTGAGCAGGAAAGGTCGGATATTACCCTTCGCTTATCAGCCATAGCCACCGAAGGCAATGAGGTGCAGCAGGTAGCATTGAGCCTGGGCAGCAGCGGCGATTTCAGCTCAATACAGGGTCTCCACCAGCAGGTAGAACAGATGGCGCGGCGGGCGGTAGAACTGCTATCAGCCCCACAGGTAAAGGGAGGGGAATACACTGTGGTATTAGACCCGGTTCTGGCTGGTGTCTTCACCCATGAAGCCTTTGGCCACCTGTCAGAGGCTGATTTTGTTTATGAAAATGACCGCTTGCGTGAAATTATGACCCTGGGCAAAAAATTTGGTAGCAGTGAGCTTAATATCGTGGATAGTGCCACTATCGCCGGGCTGCGAGGCAGCTATAAGTATGATGATGAAGGAGTGCCAGCCACCAAAACTTACCTTATCAGGGAGGGTAAGTTAGTCGGCAGACTCCACTCCAGGGAAACTGCCGCCAGGATGAAGGAAAAGCCTACCGGCAACGCTAGAGCCATTAACTACCGCTACCCGCCTATTGTCCGCATGACCAACACCTATATTGAACCAGGGTCAGCCTCCTTTGACGACATAATCGGTGACATCAAGGAAGGGATATATGCTAAAAACTGGTATGGCGGCACTACCAGTATGGAGATGTTCACCTTCTCCGCCGGTGAAGCCTATATGATTCGCCAGGGCAAGCTCGCCGAGGCAC
>DAOWJH010000101.1 GCA_030640495.1 Dehalococcoidia bacterium
CATCAGACCACTTAAGCTCAAGGGTTAGAGCCACTACATCTATAATTTCAGGGTCGTCCTCAATTATCAGAACTTTCATATTTTCATCTCTAGCTCAGACATATCTTGGTATGCATCCTTATACTATATTGTAGCATAGTCAACGCTAAGTGCAAGGCTTTGTTTCTATTATATCTGCGAATTGCATTTAGAGCCAGGATTCCCGTGTCGTACCTCCATGAATGACTGTGTGTTGTCAGCAAATAAATACCCCCTCTCCTTAATAAGGAGAGGGGGTCGTGGGGATGGGGTTACCTATAGCGGTTAATAGTAGGTGGTTCTCCTGCCCAGCCAATAGCCAAGGCCGAGGAGAGCCAAGCCGCCAACCCCCATCACTGCATATAGAACCCAACCGGTCAGGCTAAAGAAAATGCCACCAACATAGAATGAGCCGGGAGTTGACCATTCGCTCTCGTTGGAGATGGCATCTATAGCTTTTACCCTCCAGTAGTAAGGGGCTTCCTCTTTGGTTGATGATAGCTTCTCAGCCTCGGTGGTGGTGTATTCTGATTTAGTCAACCCTTCCTTCTCCAGCAGTATAGAAGCGGGAGCAAAGTCATCATCAGTGGCAATCTGAAGGGTGTAGGTTACCGGGGAGCTGTCGTCGGTAACAGTTTCCCAATCAAGGGATACCCGTGCTTCAACCTTGGTGGCAGCCTCAGGCAGTAGTAGTGCTGGGGCTGAGGGTGGCTGCGACTCCATAATAAAGGAGACCTGCAGGGTACTGGTGCCGTCACTGGCGGTGATAACATGCTCCCCAGCAGCGCCGGCAGCCTCAAAGGTAGTCTGGAAGACTCCATCGGCACTGCTGATAGTAGTGACTATCAGAAGCCCGCTAGTTAAGTCGGTGACGGTTATGGCCGAGCTGGCTCTGAAGCCAAGGCCGCTAACAGCAATATTCATGCCAGCATGAGCCGGTGAAGCCTGGGTGGTAACCGGGCTGATGGTAAGAATAGTAGCTATTCCCACAGTGAATTGTGCCTCGGCATCATTGTTATCGTCATCCTCGGCATCAACATCATAGATAGCTGCGGCTACATCAGGAACGATAAAGCTGGCGGTGAAACTACCATCCTGGTCAGTGGTATTGGTAGCCACGGTAACATTATTAAAGGCAATGGCAACATCCTCCTCATCGCCAAAGCCGGTTCCGGTAACTGCCACCGTATCACCTTTAGTGCCTGAGATAGGGGTGACGGTCATTTCAGGGTCTACGGTAAAGGTAGTTGAAGCCTCCTTGTTAGATTCATCTCTAACGGTTATGGTGTGCTCACCGGCAATGCTCTCGGGGATGAGAATAGACGAGATAAATTCGCCGTGCCTATCGGTTTCATCGTCACCACTTTCTATATCTACCTCTTCATCGTCATATTCTATATACCTAATGTCTTTACTCTTAGTAAAGCCAATGCCAGTGATTTCAACCTCGGTGTCCACCGTGCCCTCGTCCGGGCTCAGCTCAATGCCTCTTATAGTAAATTCTTCAATGGCTTCTATATCATCATTGTCACCATAGGTAACATAGACATAGTAGTAACCGCCAACCACATCTTCATCATCATCGCCGTCGTCAAGTATTTCAGGGACGTAGAAATAGGTATCTATCTCTCCATTGACATCAGGGGTTCTCTTTTTTACCAGTTGGTAGACGGTAACATCATCATCAATCTCATCACCTACATCCCACTCCTGATTGGAGAAATAGATATAGACTCTTGTGCCATCAGTTTTAAAGCCGGAACCATCAATATCAATTTTATCGCCGACCTCACCGGTGGATGGGGAGAGGTCAATACTTTCGGCGGCTAAGGCTGGTGAGGCTGGGATAGCTATTACCAGCAGGGACAGGATAGCAGCTAAAGCTAGGATTCGGAAGATTTTAATACGTTTCATTTATCAATCTACCCCCTTTAGTTCCCCTCCTGATAAGGGAGGGGAAGATTTTCTATTATAGCAGGGTTTTGCCCCGTTAATCTACCCCTTAAACGAGCGATAGTAAGCAGTTCTCCTCCCCAGCCAGAAGGTAAAGAAGCCGATTAACAATGCGCCGAGCCCTATCAAGGTATATAGCACCCAGCCAGGGAGAGAGAAGGAAGAGCCAACATAGAATGACCCTGGGGTTGACCACTGGCTCTCATTGGAAGCGCCATCTATAGCCTTTACCCTCCAGTAGTAAGGGGCTTCCTTTATGGTTGTCTGTAGTTCTTCTTCTTTAGTAATAGAGTAGTCTGAGTAAATCAGGTCTGCCTTCTTCAGCAGTATAGAAGCGGGAGCGAAGCTATCATCAGAGGCAACCTGTAGGGTATAGGTTATGCCACTAGGGTCGTCAACATCCTCCCAGTCAAAGTATGCTTCTGCCTCGGCTTTAGTGGCATCTTCTGGCAGTAATAGTGCTGGTATTGGTGGTGCTTCCGATTCCATAGTGAAGATGCGGTTTATGATGCTGGTGCCGTCGGTGATGATTATGGTGTGATTTCCGCCGACACTGGGGGGAATATTGAAGGCGATGGAAAAAGCCCCGTTGTTACCGGCAATAGCTGTCTTTACTTCAACAGCGTCATAGGTGATAGTAACTGCTCCGCCAACCTTAAACCCGGTGCCACTGACAATGAGGGGTGTGCCGACATTGCCGGTAGTCTGGCTGAGGCTAGCTCCAGCAGTTACGGTGAATCCTGTCTTGCCTCTGTTACCGCCATCGTCCTTCGCCTCAATATTGTAGGTGTCGGGCTTTATTACTGGCACATAGAAGGTGGTTTCAAAGCTACCATTTTTATCAGTCTGAGTTGTGGCCATCTCAATATTATCAAGGTAGATGGTGACATCGGCATCATCGTCGAAACCGGCGCCGCTGACAGTTATTTCATCTCCCATAGCCCCTGAGGTTGGGTTAAGGGTGGTGGAGGGAATCACCTCAAAATTGGCTTTGGCCGAATTACCCTCGGCGTCCTCTACCACAATCTTGTGCTCACCGGCGGTGCTATCGGGGATAGTGAAGGTGCAGGTAAATTCACCGGCAGGGGTAGCCACCTCAGTGCCCACGGTTTCTTTGGTACGATTGTAGTAGCAGACGGTTACCGTTTCATCAGCATAAAAACCCTTGCCTTTAATGGTTACTATAGTGCCCACGGCGCCATCCGGGGGGTAGAGCTCAATCTCGGTTTCCCAGGTAATAAACGAACTACTCGCCAATTGAGTGCCGACATCGCTTTTAATTCTAACCCAGGCTCTCCCAGGGGCGGCATCATCAGGGATACTAAAATAAGTAGTGAAAGAGCCAGTTTCGGGGACGGTTAAGGGGCTGTTAGCGATTTCTACGCCATCAAAGAAAATAGAGATGATATCGCCCCGGTAGGATTCAAAGTTTGTTCCGGTTATGGTGACCTTAGTGCCTATTGAGCCGAAAGTAGGAGACAGGGTAATTTCCGGTGCTGCCAGGGCTGGTGTGGACGGTATGAGCACTATCAGCAGGGATAAGGTAACAGCTGCAGTCAGAGTTCGGAGGATTTTACTACATTTCATTTGGCAGTTTACCTTCTTTAAACTCTCCATTTATTTTATCAATCTTTTTCTGGCACCGCGATTGGAGTTATAAGTTCCGGCAAAATTATCAAGGGTGTCTCTACTGATTAGCCAAGTATTATGAATCTTTATTGCCGGTAAGTCTCCCTGGCGGCACAGCCGTTTTACAGTCTCAGAATGGACCCTAAGCCGATGGCCGGCTTCTATCGCAGTAAAATAGTTATCCAATAACGCCATAATATCTCCCAAGGTAAATATTACTTTATTAAAACAATAATAACTCTAATGGTAATTTTTGTCAAGTCCTAGTCTCTTCCAATACAAGATGAGCCTGGAGATTGCTTCGGCACTTTGTGCCTCACAATGACAATAGGAAGAGGTGCCTAGCAATGAAACGAACAACCAGGGCTTGTTCCCAACCTAAAGTGGAGGATACTCTTAATACTTTGAACTGCACTCATCTATCCGAGCGAGAGCAGCCCCTTGTCCTCAAAATGTGACAAAATGCTATTGACTATGTTAGAACATATGTGCTATTCTGGCATCATATAGCTAGGTTTTAGAAGGTGAACTGTGGAGTTGGAGCAAGCTGGTGAGAATACCCCCGGGGAGATTTCTAATTTTTCTGGGGACAGTAGTATTAAGCTGGATTTACCACCGGAGTATTGCCACTATCGGGATGAAGGCTGCGAGTTTGCCGATAAATTCTTAGGTCACAAATCAAACTGTCTTAACTGTCCGTTTCTAAAATGTATTTATGATGAGCCTGGGGGGAGGCAGCGCTGGCTGAAGAGACAGCGGAACAGGGAGATTATCAGGCTGTTCAATACTGAGGGTAAGGGGGTGAAGGAGCTAGCATTGATGTTTGGGCTCAGCCAGAGAACGGTACAGAGGGCATTAAAGAGTTATTTATCAACCTCACCCCTGATGGTGAGCGGCAATAAAGGAGATTAAAAGTGAGTGAAGGTTTTACCCCTACAGAGTTGGCTCGTTTAGATGTGGACAGGCTCAAGGGCTATAAAGAGCTACTTGAGTTCTACCACGGTCGGCAATGGGAAGGTTACGCAAAACGGGGTGAGAAGCGGCTGACTTTTAACTACGCCAAGGTGGTTATAGATAAGGTTACCTCATATCTAATGTCTGGTATTAACCTTGTGGTTGATGCAGTAGAGGATTCAGATGAGGCTAGAGCCAACGCCCGAAGAGCAGAGGCAGCCCTGCACCGGGTGTATGAGGATAATAGTCTGGAGCAGCTTGACTTTGAGACTGAGGTTGATTGCGCCATCCTTGGTGATGCCTGTTTTAAGGTTATCTGGGACCAAGAGGCAAAAGGTGTCAGGGTTACGGTGCCTGATATTCAAGGTATCTACGCCTGGTGGGTGGGAGATGATACTTCACGGGTGTGGAGGGTAGCCTCAAGGTATAGCCTTACCTCGGATGAGGTAGAAATCCTGTATAAAGTAAAGCCTAAGGGCAAGACGGCCAGCGTGGTTGAGCTATGGACAGCTCAGGGATTTGAGTTGTGGCTTGATAATGTTCAGGTGGAGAGGAAGGCTAATCCCTATGGCTTTATTCCGTTTATTATCTATCCTAATCTGAGAGAGCCAAAGAAGTTCTGGGGCATATCTGATTTGCCCCAGATTATTGAGCCGCAGCGAGAGCTTAACCGGGCGATGAGCCAGCTATCAAGAATACTGGAGCTATCGGGTAATCCCATTGCCGTCCTGGAGAATGTGGAGGAGGCTGAGGATATTGCGGTTAGGCCGGGGGCGGTGTGGAATATACCTGAGGATGCTAAAGCCTATCTCCTTGACCTACTGCAGGGTGGTGGGGTTGGGCTTCACATTAGCTATATAGATTTGCTGTATAGAATGCTACACGATATATCAGAATCGCCGCGGGCTGCCTTTGGCGGCACCACCAGGGATTTGTCAGGGGTAGCCCTTGAGATTGAGCTTCAGCCGTTATTACAGAAGGTGAGGCGAAAGGGGCTCATCAGGGCAGCCGCCTATAACCAGAGGAACAGGATGATTCTGAGGTTAGTTGAGAAGTACCAGAATGAGAACTTTGGCGATAACCATTTGCGGGTAGTCTGGGGTCCGGTATTACCTCGGGATATGGAGAGGCTGGTGTCTAATGAGCAGGTACTGGTTCAGAATGGCATCCACTCAAGAAAGCGGGCAATGGATGAGATTGGGGTTAAAGAGCCAGAGATGGAGTTTAAGACATGGCTTGAGGAGAGAGAAACCATCCTCAGGATGAATAGGGAGCTTAACGCGCGCTCAAGCAGGGGTGGAGCGAGAGAGAGGGCGATAGAACCCCGGGTAGAGGGCGTTGAGGAACAATAAGGGGAACCCCCAAGCACCAAATCCTAAATACTAAACAGTAAGGGAGCTTGAGGATTTTCCGCCAAAGGAGGTTGTTTTGGTTGATGATGAACTAAACCCCGTAGAAGAAACCGAGGGGGTAAACCAGATAGAGAACCAGGATACACCCCAGGTGGAGGAGTCAGGGGAGGGGTTAGCGCTCAGGGTTACTGAGCTTGAGGGCTTGGTGGCTCAAAGAGATGAGGAGCTAACCAGGGCTAATAGCCACATCACCGAGCTGGAACAGGCTGTAGCTGAGTCAGAGGAAAGGTTTAAGACCACCACGGATTCTCTGGCTAAGGCTTTAGCTAACTACAAGGCAATGGTGATGCAAGCCAACCCGGGAGTGCCTGAGGAGCTTATTAACGGGGACAACATTGAATCTATCAATGAGTCTCTGGGGAAGGCTAAAGGCATAATTAGTCAGGTGAGGCAAGGGTTAGAGGCAGAGATTCAGGCGGTTAAGATTCCCACCGGAGCTCCGCAGAGGGTGCCACCTGACCTATCAGCTCTAACGCCACGGGAGAAGATTCAATATGCAATAGGAGGTAAAAAATAATGGCATTAACATTAGACGAAGGTGCCAAGTTATCAAACAATATGCTGCTGCAAGGAGTAGTGGAAACCATCATTAAGGACTCGCCCATGCTGCAACGGCTGCCGTTCATTGAGATTGTAGGTAACGGTTTAACCTATAACCAAGAGAAGACGCTGCCTGAAATTGATTTCTATGATGTTGGCGATACCTGGGCGGAGTCAACACCAACCTTTGAACAAATAACGACAACGCTGAAGATTATGGGTGGAGACGCTGATATTGATAATTTCCTCAAGGCTACCCGAAGTAATCTTCAGGACCTGGAAGCGGCGGTTATTGAGCTTAAGGCTAAGGCAGTCAAGGACAAGTTTGAGGAGGCCTTTATCTATGGAGACTCAGCGACCAATGCCAAGCAGTTTGATGGTCTGAGGCGGCTTATTGACACGACTACTGCCAGCGACCAGATGATAGCTATGGGGGCTAGCGGAGATACTCTGACCCTAGATAAGCTAGATGAGCTTATTGATGCGATAAAGGGTGGTAAGCCTAATATGCTGCTAATGAGTCGCCGCAGCCGAAGGAAGATTAATGCCCTGGTCAGGGCAGCCAGCTCAGGGATGATGGTAACGGAGAGGGATAACTTTGGTAACTTTATCCAGTTATGGGACGGCATCCCGGTTGGGGTCAATGACTGGATTCTTGATAGTCACACGGTGGCTTCCAGCCTAGAGACGGGAACTACCGGCGGCACCTGTTCTACCATCTATGCCGTCCAGTTTGGGGAAGGAGCCCTCTGTGGCTTAACCAGTCCCGGTCATCTGCAAGTAGAGCCTGTCGGCTCGCTTGAGACTAAAGACGCGTCTAGAACCAGGATTAAGTGGTATGTCTCGCTGGCTTTGTTCTCATCAGTGAAGGCTGCCGCTCTGATTGGGGTTAAAGACTAAATTAAGGATAGAAGGAGGTTTGTAATTATGGCTGTAGAAATTTCGGGGATAGTCGCCTTGATCTTTCAGTTAGATAAGGATACCGCCGCTCTAGCAGAAACCGATGAGGCTATGGCACCGGTTCAGGGGGGCGGCTCGGTAACCAAGTTCACCCCTATTCAGGCAGGAGCTATTCGGGGAATTGACCTTGAGATAGAGTCCAAACAGAGTGAGGGGGATGATGTTATCGGCTCGGTTTACGTCGGCGGCACGAGGGTAGATGGAACTGAGGTTACTGTGGCTGGGGCTGGCAGTTCGGCTGGTGCCGACCATGCCGCTGCCCGCTTTGATAAGGATGTTGTCCCGGTCAGTGAGGGGGATAGTATCGTGGTCAAGGTTAAATCCACCGATGCTGTCAATTGTAAGCCGGCTGGCATCCTAGCTACCGTCTATCTCCAGCTCGGCGCATCAGAGATTTAAGAAGCTTAAGGGGGGCTCTCAATAGGGGGTCCCCCACCAAGATGACAGGAGGTTAATAACAATGAAAAGACAGGAACTAGCTAACTGGCTGTGCCGATACAGGCTCAGCAAGTATCACGAGGACATTGAGCCCTTCCAGGGCAGGGAAGATGAGTTTCACCAGCTATTTAAGCCCTACGAGGTGATAGAGGGTGAGGGGAACTGCCTATTAAATACTGGCATTGACGAAATGTGGGACCTGGTTACCGGGGAAGTTTCTGGTGCTGACCATATCCTGGATAACACCCATGCCCAGATTGGTGTTGGTGATTCGGATACAGCGGCTGATGCCACCCAGACTGATTTACTAGGCACCAATAAAACCTATAAGGGGATGGAAACGAGCTATCCAACATCAACGTCACAGAAGGCGACATTTAAGTCCAGTTTTGGTAATGATGACGCCAACTATGCGTGGGAGGAGTGGGTAGTCAAACAGTCGACCAGCGCCAAGTGTCTGAACCGAAAGGTGGAAAACCTAGGCACTAAAACATCAGGCACGTGGACACTGGAAGTATCAATAACACTGTCGTAGTGTCAGAGTAAGGGGAGCAAGCCCTAAGCCGGGCTTGCTCCGGCATTTGATAGCTGGCAGTGACACGGAAGAGGGTGACATGTCAACACAAATCCTGAGACCTAATGGTGTCGGGGCTGAAACTAACATTGCTGGTCAATACCCTACTAGCGGGGAGCATTGGGACAAGGTTGATGAAGCGACTCCGGATGATTCCGCTACCTATGTCCGTCACAATCTGACATCTTTTGCCATTGATACCTATGCCCTCCCCGCTGGAGGGGGTGTTGGGGATATTGACAAGGTTACTGTCTATGCCAGGTGCTATGGCATCAGCGGCAACTATAACTACGCCAAAACGGTGATTAGGACCCATAGCACCGTTTATGAGGGCACAGAGCATAACCTCATCTCTGGCTGGGAGGATCTCAGCACCGAGTACCAGCTAAACCCCAATACCTCTCAGCTGTGGACATGGGCTGAGATAGGTGCCTTAGAGGCCGGGGTAGCCCTTAAGTCATCCAGTAGCGGTGAATTTTTTGCCATCTGCACTCAGGTCTATGTTGAGGTTAGCTATCATACTGAGACGCCGAAGTCGTCAGCTGATACTGGCTCCGGGGCAGAGACATCAGCCCAGACGGCTTGTTTAACAGAAACTGAAGCTGGTAGCGGGGCAGGTGTAGCTGTCCAGGCAGCCAGCTTTGTTAGGCAAGAGGGCGGTAGTGCTGCCGAGGGGCTGTCATTCCTAGCCTGTCTACTGAGGAGCGAGGTGGGCTCAGCCATTGAGAAGGTGGGGGGGAGGAAAATAGTGCTAGATGAAACCGGCGAGGGCATTGAAGCCGCCTCTGCGGAGGGAGCCCTGGCTTCGGCCGGGGATTTGGGCAGTGGCACCGAAGTGCTTGAGGCAAGGGGATTAATCTCAGCCGAAACAGGGGTTGGCAGCTCTATTCTCCAATCACTAATCGCCAGTCACCAAACAGTTGATAGTGGTGCTGGCAGTGACGGCGTAATCAGCCTGCTGGCAGCAATAGCTGGCTCTGATAGCGGGGCTGGCTTTCCCCTGGCTTCAACGGTGGCGGCGCTATTAGCCGCTGCCGAGTCCGCCAGTGGTATTGAGCAATTATTAGAAAAAAAACTGGCTGCCAGCCAAGGCGGCAGCGGGATAGATAGTTTGTCCGACCTGTGGAAGGGAACAGAGGATAAGGCAATGGTCAGGGGTGACAACGGCAGCGGGGCTGAGTTAGTCCACGACAGGGTAATATTTCTACCCGATACGGGATTGGCTACAGAGGCAATCATTGGGCGAGCCCTCTTTGCCAGAGAGAGATATGGACACGCCCTCGACTTTGATGGGGAGGATGATTCTGTTGCCTTGAATGTAGCTTGCCCAGCAGCAGGAACATTTGAGTGCTGGGTAGAATGGGATATTTTATCTATGGACAAAGGGCTAAGTCAAAAGCTCTGTCAACTTCTTATGTTACATGTTGCTAATAACCACATCTATATCAACGACTTTTACCGCTACACTTTCTACTGGACGCCTACTATCAATACTCGGTATTACATAGTTCTTCGTTGGGCTGATAAAACTGACATTCAAGGTATGACGATGCGCATAAACGATGTCAATCGGCCTTTGGGAGGGAGTGGAACTGGAACTCTACCCGATATTAACTACCTTGGAGCTAATAACACGCCTGCCCAATTTACGGATGGCAAGATTGCTCAAGTCAGGATTTCCAATATAGTCCGAACCTTGGAGGAGATAACGGCTAATTGGAATGGTGGCAAGGGTAGAAAGTTTGAGCTTGACGAGCACACGGTAGGTCTGTGGCATATGGACGAAGGCTCGGGGAATACGATTTATGATGAGACCGACAATCATAATGATGGCACTATACAGGGGGCAGGCTGGGTAGAGGGTTTTGGCTTTCCTCACAGTGTTGAGGCTGGTTCACTTCTTGGTGCTTTGACTGAAGCCGAGGCTGGCTCCGGTGCTGACGCCCTCACCGGTTTAATCACTGCTCTTGCTGGCACACAAATGGGAAGCGGCATTGAAGCCCTGGTATCAAGGTTAGTTCAACCGAGCGATAGCGGGCTTGGAGTAGATAATACCCTGGCGCTGCTAGCCGGCCTACTGAGGTCAGATAATGGAGCGGGCACAGAGGCTAGGCTAGCCTTGCTGGCTAGCTTATTAAGGTTTGATTCAGGAAACGGCACTGAAGGCTTACTCTCCAGGCTGGTTGCCACCAGTGATTGGGGCTCAGCCATAGAAGCAAGCCTTTTACTTAAGGCCCTTCTGGCTACCGATAGCGGGCTTGGCGCTGATGCCCTAGCCAAGCTACTTGCCGGAATCATTGCCGGGGAGGGGGGTTCAGGCTACGACCGATTTAAAGCCAAGGTGGAAGCGGCATCTGGGGGAGGAGATATGAGGTTGCCCCCCAGCGGTCAGAGAGCACTACCATCAAGAAAAGTGCAAACATAAAAAAGGTTTTTTAATCTTTTATTCGGGGGTGAATATATGAATTTAAGTGAAATGATAACCCTGGTGAGGAGAGACCTCAGGGATGAGGCTACCCCTTACCAGTGGTCAGATGACGAGCTAAGCAGGCACATTAACCGTGCCTTAAAGGAGCTATCGGAGAGGGTGCCACTGCCGGTGAAGGCTACCCTAGCTACCGTGAGCGGCAGTAGAGAGCTTGATATATCAAGCCTTACCGATAGGGTTATGGTTCAGGCGGTGGA
>DAOWJH010000004.1 GCA_030640495.1 Dehalococcoidia bacterium
CGCTTCTGTGTCAATAGTTTCTAGGCTGAAATTATTTATTAACCTGTCGGCTCGCTTCTTAGTTCCTGAAGAAGCTCAGAACATAGGCTATCGGGCAGGGGGGGTGAAGGCTTTTGGGAAAGGTTGGTATGCAGCGGAGTGATGGAGATGTTGCCTTGCTCTATTGCCCATATATCACTTTTTTCACTCGTGCTCTTATTTGCCTTTTGCCGCACTAGCCAGTAGTATGCCTTTTTGCCATCGTGTCCCTCTTCAACTGTATCGGTATGACTTCTGCTGGCTAATCGGGTAATCTTCACCCCTTTAATTTTAGCCAGAGGCAAGTTAGGCAGGTTTACATTAAGCAGAATATTTGTCGGCAGAGCATTGTCGTCAATCTTTTTGGCTAACAATGTGGCTAATTTGGCAGCATTATCCAGGTAGAGGCTATCTACCGCAGCTGTGGAGATGGCAAGGGCTGGGAAACCACGCAGGTAACCTTGCAGGGCAGCGCCTACTGTTCCCGAGATAAGCACATCATCACCCAGATTTACCCCTTGGTTTATCCCTGAGATGACCATATCTATCTTGTTTCCAACCAGTTTACCTAAAGCCAGGAGAACACTATCCGCCGGAGTGCCCTCTACTGCATAGGTCTCTACCTCGGCCACCATAGGTCTCACTCTTTGCACCCTTAGTGGCTGGCGCAGGGTAACCGCAGTGCCTATGGCGCTCTGTTCTCTATCTGGAGCTACAACTACCACCTGGGCAATACTCTTTAGCTCCTTGACCAGTGCCCATAACCCCGGGGCAAACATTCCATCATCATTGGTTAGCAGTATTTTCATAGAGAATGCCTTTGTTTTGCCCATAGTTTATCACGTTAGAAAAAGTGACGGCAAATAACCGGAGATTTGCTAATGAGGTAGATAAATAATCTCTAATACTCCTTGGAGATGAAGCCCTTAATCTGGGCGTAGCTGAAAACCGGTCCATCACGGCAGACATAGAGATTGCCAATATTACATCGCCCGCACTTGCCTATACCGCACTTCATCCTCTTTTCCAGAGTAGTTATCATTTGCTCCGGGGTAAAGCCCAGTTTTTCCAGCACCGGGAAGGTGAATCGTATCATAATCGGCGGACCGCAGACAATAGCTACTGCATTTTGGGCTGAGGGAGCCGCCTGCTCCAGCACCTGTGGGACAAACCCCACCTTCCCCGTCCAGTTCTCATCGCCTTTGTCAACGGTAGTTACCATATTTACTGCCTTATCCTTATTCCAGGCATCCAGGTCATACTTGAAGCACAGGTCAGACGGACTGCGAGCCCCGTAGATAATATCTATATTTTCGTATTTATCTCTATTGTCTATAACATTCCAGATTAACGACCGTAGTGGCGCCAAGCCAATGCCACCGCCAACAAAAACCAGATTCTTACCCTGCAACAGGTCAAGAGGAACCCCATTTCCATAGGGCCCTCTGAAACCTATCTCAGCGCCAACACCCAGCCGGTGCAGAGCATTGGTTACCTTGCCTACCCGCTGTAGGGCAAACTCTAGGTGGTCTCGTCTGGTTGGACTGGAGGAAATACAGAAAGGGGCTTCGCCTATGCCAAGGACGGAGTATTCGCCGAATTGCCCTGATTCAAAGCTAAACTCCTCCCGTAGCTTCTCATCCTTGAAATTAAAATGGAAGGTTCTTACCCCCGGGGTTTCGTCTATTATCTTCTCTATTATAACTATATGTGGTAGGTAGACATTGCCCTGAGCCAGGAATTTTCTCCTGTGGCTAATATCGGTAATTGTCATTATCACCTCTCCAGCTTAAGCTACACCTTGGCTGGCAGATTATTCAGCGCCTGGGTAATATCCCAGTTCACCGGACATAAGCGAATGCACCTTCCACAGCCGGTGCAGGCTGTTACATCAAAGCTCATGGGATAGAACTCATATTTATGGTATACCCGTTGCCTCACCCGCCGCCACTTCTCCACCCTGGGGTTTTCCATTGGCATCTCGGTATAAACGGGGAAAGCACAGCTATCCCAGCTCCTGAATCTTGCCCCTTGCTGCTTAACCAGCTCATCATTAATATCAAAACAATAACAGGTAGGACACAGGAAGGTGCAGACGCCACAGCTTAGGCACTTGGCGGCTATTTTCTCCCAGTAGTCCTTATTCTCAAGGTTGGCTAATAGCCTCTGTTTAATGTTATCGGTATCTAGCTGTCTGGTTACCTTCTGGTAGGCTGCCTCTTTACTTGCCTTGGCTCTGGTTTCATCGGCTTCATTTGCCTCAGCCAGACCCCTGCTCCGACTAATTAGCTTTTTACCTGCCTCGGTAATGGCTTCAATTAAGAACTCATCACCAATATCGGTGAGCATCAGGTCAACATCGGTTGACTCTGCCGGGCTAATCCCCAGGGAAGTGCAAAAGCAGCTATCGTAGGCTTTAGTGCATCCCACGCCGACTAATACCGCATTCTTTCTCTTGGATAGATAGTAGGGGTCTTGGTATGAGTCGCTAAAGGTCATATCTAATATAGCCAGGGCTTTGGCATCACAGGGGCGAATACCAAAAATCAACTGCTTATGTTTATCCTGAGGTGGCAGTTCTATATGGTAGCCCTCCTTGTCTCTTTGGAAGTTGAACATCTCTTCCATGGCGGGGAGGAAGTTAGCCTTTGGGGGGATAACTGTATTTCGGTGCCAGTCTAAAAAGCTGGTGTCTTTCCCGTCCCATTTAGCCATTGTGGCTACGCCGGTTTCTCGTGACGGGACGAATACAGCAAACTCCTGGCTCCACTCATTGAGGAGTTTACCTGTATCCCTTTTACTTATTTTCTTATTACTGCTCGCCATTTATCTTTCTACCTGATGAAATCTTCAGCCTCTTCAACTGCGTAGGCAGTTAGTAGTGGTGCTGCCTCCTTATCCATTCCTGCCTTAAACTGGAAGAGGTCATCCACTATGTCATACATTTCTTTAGCCAGGCTTCTTAGCTGGATATTCACCGGGCAAGCACGTTCACATTCACCGCAGTCAGTACACCTCCCGGCAACATGAATATTCCTGATTACTTGAAACATAAGATTATCTTGCCACTGGGGCACTGGAGATATCCACTGTGGCTCAGATTCCTCTACAAAGCACCGTTTACAAAAACAGGCAGGGCAGACATTTCGGCAGGCATAGCACCTGATGCAGCGGCTAAACTCCTTCTCCCAGAAACTCCACCTCTCTTCTTGACTCGTTCCTTTCAGCCCTTCTATCTTTTTCCTGCTGGATGTCTTATCGGTAACTAAGGGGCTAGATTCACTGAGGAGGATATCATATTCGCTTGGGGTAGGCATATCACAACCAAGGCAGTTATCAAAAAGGACTTCGGTAATGGGGAACTCCTGTTTCTTCCCGTCAACCACTATCACCACCCTGTCCCCCTCCCTGGTAATATCATCCACCTCATCTCTATCCTTGCCTGCTAACTGCTCTATCTTGCTCAGGTCTATCAACCCCGGGCAGGGGATACCTATAATTACTATATCCTCTCGGGCTATCTGCTTGTCCTGTATCAGGCTGACAATGGAGCGGCTGTCGCACCCTTTGGCTACAATACCCACCCGTCCCTCAAGCTCGGTCAGGTAGGCACTGAGATTGTTCACTATAAATGGGTTAATTACCAGGCGGTCAATATCATCTTTGTCTCTGGTTATTAACGGGGTAGTGGTAAATTTTAGACTTCCTGGCTCAAAGCCGATAATGTAGTCAACCTTGCCTTGCTCTAGTAGTGCTTTAGCCCCGTCCCGTAGCTTTTGCTCCATATCCCTTCCCTTCTGGGGTAAATAATTGGTTAGGTCCGATTTCTTTTAGTTCCTTGGTCACCTCGGCGACAACCTCAGCAAACTTCCCCCCTTCCGCAGCTGAAACCCAGCTCGCCTGGATTCGCCGTGGGTCAATGCCCATATATTCAAGGAGCTTTTTGGTTATCGCTACTCTCCGTCGGGCACGGTAGTTCCCCGTTTGATAATGACAATCACCCGGGTGACAGCCTGAAACCAGCACACCATCAAAACCCAGGCGTAGCGCCTTTAGGATAAACAGCGGGTCCACCCTTCCCGAACATGGAACCTTTAGTATCTTTATGTTAGCTGGATATTTCTTACGGCTGGTCCCGGCTAAGTCGGCACCAGCATAACTGCACCATCGGCACAGAAGCCCCAGCAGTTTTGGTTCCCATTCTGACTCTTGCTTCACCATCACCTCGCCAGGTCTGATGCATTGTGATACCAAAGTAATGTTTTAAACAGAGCGTGCTAACTTTAGCACAAAGTGTGGAGTAATGACAATACTATTGCTCACTTATTCTGGGAAGCTTGAGAGATTAGGTTGACTTTTATCCACCGCTTTGATATATTGGATAAAATTAGATAGAGATTATAGGGGTGCCTGAGCGTAAGCAAGGGCTTAAATGGAGGGCAAGCTCGGTGCGAATCCGACACAGTCCCGCCTCCTGTGACTGAGGGCTATAGCCCCTCAGAAGTCAGAACGCCAGCCCCTGCTCTTTATTACCTCCGCGGAGATGGAGGGGAGGAAGCTATAGATTAGACAAATCCCCTCGTTTGTAAAACAAGGGGATTTTTTATATCTGCTTAAATTATTAACTGGGGTTTCAACAATATGCTTAGTAAACTGGGACGCAGCAATAAGCTGGTTTTGGTTTTGCTCCTGTTAGGTGGGAGCTTGGTTGCCGCATTATTTTTGGCTGGTGCCTTTGGCACGGTGGCTATCCCTTTACCAGATGTATTTAAAATGGTACTTAATAAGGTAGCCATTTTTGATTTTCCAACTACCTGGAAGACTGTGGATGAAACAATCATCTTTCAGATTAGGCTACCCCGGGTAATAGGTGGTGCCCTGGTTGGAGCCGCTCTGGCTGCAGCCGGCGTGCTCTTTCAGGGTCTACTGCGTAATCCTATGGCTGACCCTTACATCATCGGCACATCAGCCGGGGCTGCTTTAGGAGCTACCATAGCTATGATGCTACCGATAAATCTGGCTTTCCTCGGTTTTGGTCTGGTGCCAATGGCAGCCTTCGGTGGCGCCTTGACTACAGTGATTCTGGTCTATAATTTGGCGCGGGTAGGTGGCAAGACACCCATCATAAGTATGCTCCTGGCTGGATTTGTGGTAAGTTCTCTGCTTGCCGCAATTATGGCATTTATGATGTCAATAAGTGATAGGCTGAACTTAAATCTCCACCTGGTCTATTCCTTTCTTATGGGTCATATCTCGGTAACTGGCTGGGGGCAGCTCGCTGTTATTACCCCTCTGGTCATCGGGGGTCTCATCGGCGCCCGATTCTTTGCTTTCCATTTGAATGCCTTTGCCTTGGGCGAGGAAGGCGCTGCCTATTTAGGTATTGATGTTGAGAAGGATAAAATACTCGTCCTGGCTTTAGGCTCTCTGCTCACCGCAGCTGCCGTTTCTATTAGCGGGCTGGTTGGTTTTGTCGGACTGGTAGTGCCTCATGCTGTTCGCCTCAGCTTGGGCCCAGACCATCGCCTGCTGTTACCCGCTTCAGCATTAGCCGGTGCTGGCTTTGTAGTTACTGCCGACCTTTTAGCCCGCATTCTCTTGGCTCCGGTAGAAATTCCAGTGGGCATCATTACTGCCGTTATTGGAGCCCCCTTCTTTCTCTACCTGTTAAGACATACTAGAAAGGAATATGCTTTCTGATGATTGGCTTGCAAATCTACAAGGTTTACTTTTCCTATCTTAATGGGTTGGTTTTACATAATATTAACCTTTCCATTAACGCTGGTGAGATGGTGGCTTTACTTGGCCCTAATGGCTCAGGCAAGACCACTCTAGTTAAGCTAGCCTGTGGTGTTCTGAAGCCTGGTCGGGGGGAAATTAGGCTGGATGGCTCTAGCTTAAGCCGGCTGAGCCGTAGGTCTATAGCCTCCACTATCGCTGTTGTTCCCCAGCAATTTCACATCGCCTTTGCCTTTACCGTTACCGAGGTAGCAATGCTGGGGCGAATCCCCTTCCTTAAAGCCTTTGCTGAGGAAGGTAAGCTTGATAAGGAAATCGTGTCTGATGCTCTGGAATTAGTCGGCATCAGTGAACTGAAACAGCGCCGCTTTGACGAGTTGAGTGGGGGGGAGCGGCAGAAGGTTATCTTGGCTATGGCGCTAGCTCAACAACCTAAGCTGTTGCTCCTTGATGAGCCAACAGTTCATCTGGATATTGCTCATCAGGTAGAAATCTTGGAGCTGGTGAGAAGTCTTAACCGGGAGCGAGGGATTACTGTTATTGCTGCTATGCATGACCTTAACCTGGCAGCACTTTACTTTGACCGTTTGGTCCTGCTTAAACAGGGCAGGGTTTCGGCTGATGGAGTTCCCAGGCAGGTTCTGACTGAGGCTAGAATAAAAGACGTCTTCTCGGCATCGGTTAGAGTCAACCTAGACCCGGCAACCGGTGCTCCTCATATAGCTATTATCCCCAGGGGAAGTATCACCAAACAGTAGCAATGTCCTTAGCTCTTTCAGTCGCTATTTTCTTACCGGAACCCCTCTTTCAGCTAAGTAGTCCTTTGCTTGGTGAATTGAGTATGTCTGGTAGTGGAAGATACTGGCGGCAAGAACAGCGTCAGCCTTTCCATCAGCTAGCGCTTGGTAGAGATGTTTGAGGTTCCCTGCACCGCCGCTGGCAATAACTGGCACTGTTACCGTCTCACTAATAGTGCGGGTTAGCTCTAGGTCATACCCGGTGCGATGTCCATCAGCATCCCAACTGGTAAGGAGCAGCTCCCCAGCACCGAGGGCAACAGCCTGTTTTGCCCAAGTGGTGGCGTCAATTCCCGTTTGCTTGCGCCCCCCGTGGGTGCAGACCTCCCATTTGGGTCCATCAGCAGATATTACTCGCTTGGCATCGATGGCTACCACAATGCACTGGGAGCCGAACTTCTTTGCCCCATTGCCGATAAGCTGGGGATTAAGCACAGCAGCAGTATTAATGGCTGTTTTGTCAGCCCCTGCTTCCAGCATGCGCCGAATGTCGTGGGTATTGCGCAGCCCTCCACCAACAGTGAGCGGAATGAAAACCTGTTTAGACACACGCTCGACCACATCTACCATGGTACTGCGACCTTCAGGTGTTGCCCCAATATCCAGAAAGACTAGCTCGTCAGCACCTTCTTTGTAGTAGAAGGCAGCAAACTCCACAGGGTCACCAACATCGCGGAGATCCATAAAGCTGGTACCTTTAACCACCCGTCCCTGAGTCACATCAAGGCAAGGGATAATCCTCTTGGTTAACATCTCCCAAACCGTCCTTTTAATGCCATCTGCAAAAAGTTGGAATACATCCTCAAGCCATACTCCCCACTCTTCTCAGGGTGAAACTGGGTCGCTACCAGGTTGCCCTTAATCATGACGCTACACATAGACACGCCGTAGTCTGTTGTACCTGCCACAACCGATGTATCATCTGGGTCAGCATAGTAGCTGTGGACAAAATAGAAGTTGGCTTCATCCGGTATGGCATCAAAAATGGGATGCGCTATTCTCTGCTTTACCTGGTTCCAGCCCATATGGGGTATCTTGACCTCTGAGCTCAATCTCTTTACAATTCCGGGAATCACCCCCAGGCACTCGTGCCAGCCTCCTTCCTCACTTCCCTGGAGCATGACCTGCATCCCCATACAGATGGCGAAGAGAGGCCGCTCCTCGGAGATTAGCTGACGAATAACTTCGGACATACCCGATTCTGCTAGGTTGCGCATGGTATCGGCGGCAGCACCGACGCCGGGTAAGATGACCGCAGCCGCACTAAGCACATCGCCCGGATTGTTTGTTACCCTTGGCTGGTAACCTAACTTGGCAATGGCATTGGCGACGCTACGCAAATTCCCAGCGCCATAGTCAATTATAGCAATCATCTCACCTTTCATTGATTTCTTTCCAGTGTTCCATAAACTCTTCAGAGTTAGCTAGCCTAAAACCTGACGCAACCTTACTGTATCATATGGTATTAAGAATTATATCTCTTTTCACCTCTTGTTACTAATCTATCTAAATGAAGGCGATGCGGTCTTTGTTGCACATAAGTAGAGCTAAAGGCTATAATCTTCATAGCTATGAGTGCTCAGCCCAGAGTCCATATTCTTTTTAGCCACGATGAGATAAAAGCCACCGTTCGGAGGTTGGCGGCTGAAATCAAGAAGGATTATCAAGCCAGGGACCCCCTTTTAATCGGTATCCTTACGGGTTCCTTTATGTTTATGGCTGACCTGATTCGGTTGCTTGATTTCCCGCTGGAGGTAGAGTTTGTCCGACTATCCAGCTACGGTCGGGGTAGGCAAAGCTCGGGGAAGGTCAGGGTGGTAAAAGGGCTCACCTCCTCAGTCAAGGGCAGAGATGTATTAATCATTGAGGACATAGTGGATACCGGGCTCACTACTTCTTTCCTCTTGGATTACCTGCGGAAGAAGAAGCCTGCCTCGCTGAAGCTTTGTGCTCTGACTGACAAGCCTTCCCGACGGCAGACCCCGGTTATTATTGACTACCTGGGTTTTACCGTTCCCGATAAATTTTTGGTTGGCTATGGCTTGGATTGGGATGAGAAGTTCCGTAACCTTCCTGATATATGTTACTTAGAGGTCGAGGAATAGTGTTAACCAGGCTGGCTCGCCTGACCTCAGGTAATCATTAAGGTAGTTTGAAGAGGCATAGTCCCTTTAACGAGTAGGAAAATATAAAAGGGAACTCAAGAGGGGCGAAGCCCGTCTAAAGATGAGGAAGGTATAAAAGGAGTTCAACAGGAGTGCAGCCCGTCTAAAGATGAGGAAGGTATAAAAGGAGTTCAACAGGAGTGCAGCCCGTCTAAAGATGAGAAAACAGAAAGGGAAC
>DAOWJH010000073.1 GCA_030640495.1 Dehalococcoidia bacterium
AGAGTGGTAGAAGGGTAACAACACCTCCGAAGGTAAAGTATTGGGCAAATATGGAGCAGTAGGAAACAGTTAGCCCTTTTCTTCCAAGTAAACCTTTTGCCTTGTTAAAATCTTCACCAAGCGAGGTTTTGGCTGTCAGGCTGCCTTTCTTCCTATTACCAGGGAGTAACAGGCTCAGCATTGCCCCTGCTGCTAGCATTATCGCCCCGAATAGGAAAAGAGCCCGATAGCTCAGCCGGTAGGCAATAACCCCACCCAATCCATAGCCGACTAAGGTGGCAGCCCCTATGGACATGCCATAGAAGCCCATCGTCCTGGCCTTTCCAGCCTCATTAGAATAATCGGCAGTAATTGACATGGTAGCCGGACCTATTAGCCCCCCGCTTATCCCATGGATAGTCCGCACTAAAGCTAGGTGAATTGGCAATCGGCACAGTGAATAGAAAAACATGCCCAAAGCATCTCCGATTAGACCAATAATTAAAGGCACCTTATAGCCCACCCTATCAATCAACCGACCAAACAGGATATTGGCTGGGGTATTGGTTATGGAATATAGACCGATGATAAGCCCAGTAATGCCGACACTGGCGCCAAGCCCATGGGCATAAAGAGCTATGATTGGTATGAGTAGGTGGGTGTCAACAAAGCCGAGGAAGGTTACCACCGAGGTAATAGGTAAGACCCTCCTCGGTTGAGGTTGCTTTAATTCGTTCATCAGCCAGTCTTTAATGTTTCCAGGGCAGCCTGTTGAATTTGAAATAGTTGCTTAATGCCCCCTTCAGCTAAAGAGAGTAGGGAATCAATAGTCTCCTTAGAGAAAGGCTTGGCTTCAGCCGTGCCCTGAACCTCAACAAACTCACCCTGGCTGGTCATCACCACATTAAAGTCAACCTCAGCAGCGCAGTCTTCATCATAGCACAGGTCTAATAGCCGATAGCTATGCACAATGCCGACGCTGGTGGCAGCCACGGCGCTCTTTAGCGGTATAGATGATATTACCCCCATATTGGCTAGGGTTTGCATTGCTTGATGTAGGGCGACATAGGAACCAGTAATAGCAACAGTTCTGGTGCCGCCATCCGCCTGCAATACATCGCAATCTATAATTAGGGTTCTTTCCCCCAATGCGGTAAGGTCAGTTACTGCTCGCAGTGAGCGCCCGATAAGACGCTGTATTTCCTGGCTTCTACCGGCGATTCTGCCCAGTGCGGAATCACGAGGGGTGCGGCTGACAGTGGCGCGGGGCAGCATGGCATATTCAGCGGTAATCCAGCCGCTACCCCCTCCCCTGAGGAAGGTTGGCACCCTCTCTTCTACACTAACCGAGCACAATACCCGGGTCTTCCCCAGTTCTATTAGCACTGAACCTTCAGCAAAGCTCTGAAATTTGGGGGTTATTTTTATCGGTCGCAGCTCATCCCAGGCACGCCCATCAGCCCTTTTCATATAATCTTCCCTTCTAATTTTTTGATGTGTGCCAAAGTATAGCATTACTCGGTGATATTGACAATTTTGAGGTTATTTATCTACCTCACCCCCTCAGATATTTATTTTAGCAACCCACCCCCTTTATCCCCCCCCTTGATAAGGGAGGGGGAATTTATTGTGTAAGAGAGGCTTCGCCTCTCTTTGACTCTCCTTATAGTATCTACTTCTTCAAAGGAGAGGGGGAAGATTTCATAAAGAGGGGGCTAACGCCCCTCTTAAACACCCAATTAGGCTACCTGGAAAAGAAAGAGCTTTATTTCAGGCTTATTAGATATTCCTTTAGCCAGCCCAGGGCTGCCTCAGCGGCATCTAGCTTATTTTGCTCACGGTTTCCCTGGGAGTTGTGCTTCCGGCTGTAGGTTCCAGCTTGGTGGGATAATCCGATGTAGAATAGCCCTATTGGTTTTCCCGGGGTAGCCCCGGTAGGTCCGGCAATACCGGTATCAGCCAAACATACATCTGAGGCTAGTATTTTTCTGCCGCCCTGCGCCATCTCTTCAGCTACCTCAGGGCTAACAGCGCCATATTTGTTGATGGTATCCTCTTTCACCCCGACTATTTTAATCTTGACTTCATTGCTATAGGCGGTAACTGACCCCTTATAGTAGTCAGAGCTACCGGCGACATTGGTTATGCGGTGAGATATTAGCCCCCCGGTGGCTGATTCAACTATTCCCAGGGTTAGCCCCTTTTGGCGAAGCAAATTTCCTACCTCTTGCTCTAGGCTGGTCATAGTCTTATATAAATCCTTCCATCAAGGTGTATATTACTTTATCGTCTACTTGGTTACTACCTTGACTGAGCTTATGTGTAATCTGCTCAACTACCGCATGTCTGTGTACATCGTAAAGGTCATCCAGTTTAGTATATATGCCGACCCTTCGGCCAATTCTGAAGTTGGCTCTTTCTTCAGGTGTTAGGCACTGGAATCTATCTATGAGAGCCAGCATTTTCTCCTTATCCTGAGGCAATTTGCCTTCAATTTCCTGTAGCAGGTTAGTAATATGGTCACTTACGTAGTTTGAATGGCACTCCAGGTGTTCAATCAGCAACCTTTCTTCCTCCAGAATTTTCTCATCTGTTGCCCGAATAAAATTGCCATTCTCTATCTCATTACATAGAGGCATTCTATTATTTACGGTTAAGGTTCTGACTCTGATGAAGTCGGGGGCTATTTCATTCAATACCTTAGCTGTCTGGGTGGCATGCTCCCGCCACATTTCCCTCCCACCAAGTCCTAAGATGA
Source organism: Dehalococcoidia bacterium (assembly GCA_030640495.1). Taxonomy (GTDB): domain Bacteria; phylum Chloroflexota; class Dehalococcoidia; order Dehalococcoidales; family DAOWJH01; genus DAOWJH01. Next base: position 2,738 of record DAOWJH010000073.1, read on the forward strand.
CATATTCTGATAGCGATATACCTGATTCTACCACTCTTCTGCCGCCTATAATATGTTCGGCAGCAGTAATCCCCTTATCCATATATTGAAGTAGAGGGTCATAACCTGATTCCAGTCCTATATGCAGGCGGGAAAGCCCGGCCTCGCCTAGCTCTGTTAGCTCGTCTAGTTTCTTTTTGGCTGCTGTCTTTGACCTAGCATAGCTAGTTATCCTCTTTATATCAGGAAAGGTTTCCCTCAAGAACCTTATCACCTCAGCTAGCTCATTTGTCCTCATAATTAAACTATTAGCATCCTGCAGGAAAACGCTCTCACCACCGGCATACAGCCATAGAGCCACATTGTAAAAGGCTTCATTAGGTGGGTTGTTAAGCATTGTAGTAGCTATCTCTTTCACTCTGCCTCCATAGCCAGATTTCCATGAAAGCCCCTTTATCTTGTCCTGTAGAACCTTGGCTGTTCTTATATCTTGCTTTATCTCTTCCACTGTCCTGAGCTGGAATTTTTTTCCCTTGTAGGTGTGGCAGAATTTGCATCGGTTCCACGGGCAGTTTATGGTTGCCCTGATAAGCAAAGAGTAAGCCTCGCTTGGTGGTCTGATTGGTCCTAGCTCAAAAGAATATGTCATTATTTATTTTTACCTTTTCCGGGTAAAGGTCTGGACTATTTACTCGCTTCGTGCTATTATCACCTATTAGCGGATTAATTTTTTGCCCTTTGATTATATAGAAACTATGGGATAAAATAAAGCGAAAATGTATCCAACACCGCTTGGTTAATAGTTAAGAAGGAGGTTTTATTATGGGAATATTAGCCTGGATTTTTGGTGCTATCGGTGGGCTGTGCGCAGTGATGGGTGTTATTACTGCGGCGGGGGTAATTCCAGAATTTGCTGAACTCTCCTGGATGTTCTGGCTGGTGCTGAGTGCAATTTTACTTCTAGCTACTATTGCTTTTGCCGTTGGTCGCGGAGGATATGAGTAGCTAGACTCCTATTTCTGAAGTTATTATGCCCGTTTCAAAGAGTGAAGCCAAGATTTCGCTGTTGGTTTACTCCAATGCGGTTAGGAATGAGGTGTTGGGCTTGACCAGGGGGATATTGCGGGTAAAGGTAACGGCACCTCCAATCAAGGGTAAAGCTAACAGGGAATTAATAGCTTTTCTCAGTCAGCTCTTAGATGTGGGCAAGGGCAGTATAAATATAATAAAAGGTCATACCAGCCGAAATAAGCTTGTAGCCATCAATGGTTTGAGCCAGGAAGAGGTTACGAAGCGACTTTCTTCTTGCGGTGGCGACGCCAGTAGATAATACCGAGAATAGCTCCCCACACTGGGCAAAAGATTAAGAGCCAGATAGCTATAGTGCCTAGCCACTGCCCGAAGATAACAATTCCACGAACAGCCGATTTGAGCATCTCAAGAGCGCTCCAGCCGGCACGAACCAGTGGTTTAGCCGTAGCTGCCGGTTTCAGATACACTGAAATTAGGCTCATTGATGAGATTCGCTCCAGATACTGCATCCGACCCTTGATTTGCTCTATCTCGCTCCGTACCCGGGACAGACTTTCATAAATGCTCAGGATATCCTCAACGTCCTCAGCTTTTTCCAGGAGGGCTAGATACTGGCTCTCAGTTGCCTCAGCATTCTTCAGTCTGGATTCCAGGTCAACATACTCTTCAGTTACATCTTGGCTGCTGGTGCTCTCCGAGGTTACCCTTACTGCCAGGTCTCTGAGTTCGGCTAATGCCGGCTCAAACCTGTCATCAGGCACCCGAATGGAAATCCATCCTCTTATATCCTGTTCCTCACCCGAGATTTGGGACGATACCACATAGCCATCAAACCTCACCGCTAGCTGGGCTATCTCATCTCGGGCATCAGTCACATCATTTACTACCAGAGATATTTCCCCGTTGCGGACTATCATCCGCTCTTCTTCTATTGATGGCAGAGCCCCAGCCCCAACTTCCTTATAGCTCTCCTCCCGTTCCGGTACACCTGCTGGCATTGTTTCTTCTGCTTGAGGTGGTCCCTTAGCGCAGGAAACCGGCACCAGCAGGCACACTACCAGCACCAGCCCTGTTATTAGCATCACCTTTTTCATAACACACCCCTATATATTGTGTATAATTCACTATACTATAACGCTGGTGGGTTGAAAAGGTTAGGGGGATGGCTATTAATTGGGAAATACATCAAGCTCTGTGGTGATGGTGGCGAGTCCAGCTTAGCTCCCCAGAGCCTTTCGCTAACCTATTAATTGCCAAAGCAACAAATCCCTTGGCTATCACTGGCTTAACCACTTCAAAGGGCTTTGATTGGCTAAGAATCATAATCCCATCACTAGCCACCAATAACACGGGAAATAGAAAACATGGAGGAAAAAGGTCTGGAGGATATTTCAGAGTTAGCTCCAGGGCCCGATTTTCTCAGCCCTAGCTACATGTTCGGAAGTAAGTGTACCGCAAGCGATGTAAACTCTACTGCCTCCGTCTAACCATGAAGAATAACACTATAAGAATAACAATCGCTGCTATACCGATCCAAGTCCACATTGTCATTGCTAGTTCCCCCTCGGTTTTCAGTAATTATAACCGACTCTCCGCAATATTAATAGTACTCTACACTCAATTTGGATACAATGTCAATATTATGTGAGTATGTAATGCCTATTGTCAAGGTTCACCCCCTCAGACAATACTTTCCCATAGCTATCTCCTTGAGTTTTGTTGCTGCATTTTATCACCTCTCCACCCTCACCCATAGCCTCTCTCCATCGGTGATGAATTCTATCGTCCCCTGCTCGTCGGTGCGGTATATATTTTCTTGGCCTAGTTTTTCTTTCAACCTCTCCATCACCTCAGGGGTGGGGTGACCGAATCTATTATCGGCACCTACTGAGATAACGGCTAGCTGGGGGTTGACCACTGCCAGGAACTCAGGGGTGGTTGAGGTATCTGAGCCGTGGTGGGCAACTTTGAGCACTGTGCTGGCTAGGTTAGCTCGGCGGGTGATAAGCTCAAATTCTGCCTCCCACATTATATCGGCGGTAAGCAAGAAGCTCACCTCGCCCATACTTATATGTAATCCCATGCCATTATTGTCTATATCGGACTCGGTGCCAGTTAAAAGAGGTGTTGGGGGGTTAAGCACCTGTATTGATAC
>DAOWJH010000059.1 GCA_030640495.1 Dehalococcoidia bacterium
CGGGTAGTTGAAGGGTCCTTTGTCTTGTTTGGGTAACCATTTTTCATTTTTGCCCGTCCGCCTTAAAACTTAAAAACATTTTTAACTCAAAAGGTTTCAACTCTTAAAGCCTTAAAATATTTTCAACGCAAAAGGTTTTAACTCTCAAAGCCCTTTTAAAGCCCCTTTCGTAGCTAAAAGCCCGGATTTCAGAGCTGGAAAATTAGAAGGCAGCCGCTCTATCCAACTGAGCTACAGGGACACCTGCTCAATTATCAAAATGTAACACAGACTAAACTGAAGGTCAAGATAGTTATTTTTATCTGAATCATAATTATCACGATGCTAACATTCTCTCTTAGGCTTTCCACGATCCGAAGATACTCCAGCCTAGGAGAGTTGCACAGGTAACAATAGTGCCGGCAATTAATATCCCGATGAAGATAGATAACAAGGCATGCTTGAATCTCAGTCCAAAAAGTACAGCCACCACTGAGCCTGTCCAAGCACCAGTTATGGGGAGGGGGATGGCGACAAATAGCGCCAGACCAATCCGCTCGTACCTCTCGATAATCTTTCCCCGTCGTCTGGTATGCTTAAAGAACCATTGGAGCATCCTTTCAAAGATGCCTATTTTGCCTAGAGGCTTGGAAAAGGCGTCAAGGAATAATAGAATAAAAGGCACCGGCAAGAGGTTGCCGATGACAGCTAAAAGAAAGGCGTAATACCATGGGAAGTGAAACACGGTTATAGCCACAGGTATTGCACCCCGGAGTTCAGATATCGGGGAAGCAGCCAGGGCAAGCACTACCAGAACATTAGAAAAAGTCAAACTCACAAGTTCTTCAGAGAACACGTTTCTCCTTGGTGATTATTCACTAAAATATCAATAGCTCTTGCTCTAGGGGCGACACTTTAGCAGTGTAGCAAGCCGACACTATTGCCGTCAAGCTAGCTGGTGAGAATGCTCACCTACCTGTTTGTGGACTGTCGGCTTGACAATCATTTACCCCCATTGCTAGTATAAGGTCGGTTCTTGAATTCAATCAGTGAGCCAGCTAATAATGCTAACATTAATAGATAAAATAAATAGCCCTGCCGATTTGAAGAAGTTGACGAAGCCACAGCTCAAGCAACTAGCTTCTGAAATTAGGCGGGAACTGGTAGCTATTGTTTCTACCAACGGGGGACATCTAGCCTCTAACCTGGGTGTAGTTGAGCTTACTATAGCTTTACATCGGGTATTTGATAGCCCCCGAGATAAGATTATATGGGATGTGGGCCATCAAAGCTATACCCATAAACTGCTTACCGGGAGGCGAAAGCGTTTTGCCTCCCTCCGCCAGTACCGGGGACTATCCGGTTATACCTGTCGTAGTGAGAGTCAGTACGACCCATTCGGCGCTGGCCATGCCAGTACCTCAGTCTCGGCTGCCCTTGGTATGGCTATTGCCCGTGACCTCGCCGGCGATAACTATCAAGTGGTGGCTGTTATTGGTGATGGCGCCATAACTGGGGGCATGGCTCTTGAGGCACTAAATCAGGTAGGGCATCTGGGCTCTAGGCTTATCTTAATCCTAAATGATAACGGAATGTCAATCTCACCTACTGTTGGCGCCCTGGCTAAACTGCTAAGTAAAGTGCGGTTTGACCACCGTTACTACCGGGCAAAGGAGAAAAGTAGGCGCCTGCTTACTGCTCTCCCTTTGGGTGACAGGTTATGGCAGGCAAGTCAGCAGGTTAAGGACGGATTTAAAAGTTTGGTTATACCAACCACCATCTGGGAAGAACTCGGCTTTACCTATATGGGACCTGTTAACGGTCATAACATTCGTGACCTTGAAATAGCCCTTACTCGGGCACGTGATTATCACATCAAACCAACCTTTGTTCATGTTGTTACTACCAAGGGTAAGGGTTACCTTCCCGCAGAAGGGGATGCTGTTTACTTTCATGGTGTCCCGGCTAAAGGTAAAGACAACAAGTCAATACCAACTTATAGTGAGGTGTTTGCTCGCACTGTGCTTCGTCTGGCTCGCCAAAACCCCAGGCTGGTGGCGGTTACCCCAGCTATGCCTGAGGGCAATTACTTGAGTATTGTTGCCGATGAATTCCCCCACCGTGTGTTTGATGTCGGCATCTGTGAGCAGCACGCCGTTACCTTCGCCGCCGGCTTGGCTACTCAAGGTTACCTGCCCATTGTAGCCATATACTCTACTTTCCTCCAGCGTGCTTTTGACCAGATTATTCATGATGTTTGCCTTCAGGATTTACCTGTTGTTTTTGCCATTGACCGCAGTGGCATAGTTGGCGACGATGGTAAAACCCATCAGGGTGCTTTTGACATCTCCTATCTAACCCTAATCCCTAACCTCATTGTATCTGCACCCAGGGATGAAAATGAGCTTCAGCACTTGCTCTACACCGCAGTTAAATCAGCCCATCCTATGGCTATACGTTACCCCCGTAGCCCCGGGTTAGGGGTGAAGCTGGATACCAAGCTACATTCTATCCCTATAGGCAAAGGAGAGGTGCTAAGACACGGAGAGGATGTAGCTATATTAGCCATAGGTGCTACTGTGGCTCCTTGCCTTGAAGCCGCCCGGGAATTAGCCTCAAACGGGATTGAGGCTACCGTTGTCAACGCTCGCTTCGCCAAACCGTTGGACTCTGAACTCATAATTGACCTCGCCAGCCACATTAAGCGCATAGTCACTGTTGAGGAAAATGCTCTCAGCGGCGGCTTCGGCAGCAGCGTAATTGACCTTCTTCACCAATCAGGCGTTAGCGATATCCAGATAAAAAGCATTGGTATCCCTGATGAGTTTATTGAGCAAGGTGCTCAAGCTCTACTCCGTTCTAAGTATGGCCTTGATGCCAAAAAAATAGCCCAGCAGGTCTTAACCTTAAACCTATCTATTTCCCCTCCCTCAAAAGGGGTAAGGAGGCAAGTTGATAAACTATCTCCAGATAATTAGGGGGAACAAATGAACAAAATGACCGTCAGGGACATTGAAGTCGCCGACAAAAGGGCATTGGTTAGGGTTGACTTCAATGTCCCCCTGGATGAAAGAACCGGGGCTATTACTGATGATAGCCGTATCCGGGCCACCCTGCCTACTATTAGATATCTTATTGACCGCGGAACCAGGGTTATTCTCTGTTCTCACCTGGGACGACCCGAGGGAAAGGTAGTTGATAAACTGCGATTAACCGTTATTGCCCAGCGTCTATCGCAAATATTGGGCAAGCAGGTGGGAGTCACCAAGAATTGCATTGGCTCTGAAACCGAGAAGTCAGTAAAAAACCTGAAGAGCGGTGATGTCTTGCTTCTGGAAAATCTTCGCTTCCATTCTGCCGAGGAGATAGATAGCCCCGTCTTTGCTCGAGCCCTGGCTAAGTTAGCCGACATATATGTTAAGGATGCCTTCGGCACTTGTCAGCGAACCCACGGCTCAATAGTAGGGGGTAC
>DAOWJH010000017.1 GCA_030640495.1 Dehalococcoidia bacterium
AGTAACTAAATAACTACAGAGAAAGGAGGTGATAAAGGTGGCAGAAATTCCGAAGGACTTGAGGTTCCTGCTATTCGGGAGAGGTGCTAGATGGCATGCCTGGGCTGCGATTATTCAGGACACCCTAGGCTTGGTCTGCTTAATCATGGGAATCATATCCGGTGCCATGGATAGAGCACTAGGGCTAGAGCCAATCTATTGGTTCTTAGCAGCAATTGCATTTATTGTATTCGGCTTATCGGCATGGATCACGGCTTATGTCACAGCAAAAGAAGGTTAGCATCCGGCGCAGGGTAAATTTATATTACTGAAAAGGAAAGGAGGTGCTGTCCGATGGAGAGATATGCGACAAGCCGCAAATTGATAGCGGGTAAGGCTACTATGTGGGCGATGTTGGGTGGTGTTTGTTGGATTCTTGGTGTTGTATTCGCTATTTTGGGCATTATTGCTGATGCCATAAACGGCACTCTTGGCCTAGAGCCAATATCATGGTTTCTGCTGGCAATCGCTACTCTTGTGATTAGCGCAATTTGGTATCTTAGCTGGGCAGTGGCTGTGTATTTACGTACCACAGAAGCTAAAAAGGAGGGATAGTATCTATGGGGAAAATAGACGAGTACTTTGCTAAACATACCAGTTTCAATGCATTGACCCACCTTTCTACAGGATTGGGCATCGCTTGGCTTGTGTCTCTAGCCTGGCATTGTTCAACAGTTGCCTTAGTGCTAGGAATAGTATTCCTTGTCGGTGGCATCGCCGGACATATCTATGCCCGGTTTGCCAAGCAATAAATAGGGATGGTTACCCTTCTTCCCCTTTGGCGTTTTCTTCTTCAAGCTGTTCCATAATGCGGGCGGCTCTGGGGTAACCAATATGCAAGCGGCGCTGGAGGTAAGAGGTAGATATATGCTTATGCTCTTGTGCCAGCTGCCTGGCTGCCTCCAGCAACGGGTCTTCAGGGAAGCCTCCTTTTTTAGTCGGGGCAAACTCCTCAATCTTTAGCGAGGCAGCTTCTTCCCTATGCTGGTTTCCCCAGAAATAAACCAGCCTCTCTGTTTCAGCGTCGGAGACAAAGCACCCCTGGAGGCGTTTAGGTTTGGCGGCTTCAGTAGGCATATAGAGCATGTCTCCCTTACCCAGCAGTTTTTCGGCGCCGCCGATGTCAAGGATGGTTCGTGAGTCTACCTGAGAGGTAACAGCAAAGCTAATGCGGGTAGGGAAGTTTGCCTTGATTAAACCGGTAACCAGATCTACCGAGGGGCGCTGGGTAGCCACAATGAGGTGGATGCCGGTAGCCCGAGCAAGCTGAGCTAATCGGCATAGAATATGCTCTACTTCATCAAAGCCAGTCATCATCAGGTCAGCCAGCTCATCAATGACCAGTATCAGGTAAGGAAGCCTCTCCTCACCCGACTTGTTTCTATTGTAGCCCTCAATGTTACGGACGCCGGCGGTAGCCAACTTCTGATAGCGTTTGTCCATTTCCTGGTTAAGCCAGCGCAAGGTGGACAAGGCTTTGTTAGTATCAACTATAACCGGGGTAGCCAGGTGAGGTATGCTGTTGAATGGAGTCAACTCTACCCGCTTAGGGTCAACCATGATGAGCTTGACATCATTAGGGGTATTATGTAGCAACAGACAGCAGATAATGGAATTCAGGCAAACGGTCTTACCGCTTCCGGTAGCCCCGGCAATAAGCAGGTGAGGCATTCTAGACAAGTCAGCAGCTATTGCCTCACCGCCAGCACCTTTACCCAGTGCCAGAGATAGCTTAGACTTAGCCTCTATTTTCTGAAAGACGCTGGTCTCTATCACCCCCCGCAGACTAACCAAACTGGAAACTATATTAGGCACTTCAACGCCTACTATAGATTTACCGGGCACGGGGGCTTCAATCCTGATAGTGGGTGCAGCCAGAGCTAGAGCGAGGTCATTAGCCAGTGAGGTAATTCTATCCACCTTAACCCTTGTCTTAGATATTTCCTCCAGCCTTACTTTGACATTGCCGTCTCTATCCTTTTCCTTTATCTCCTTCATTTTTCTATCCCAGCCCGGCTCCACACCGAACTGAGTAACAGTGGGTCCAGCGTTTACCTGGACCACTTTAGCCTCAACACCATAGCTGGCTAGAGCCTCTTCAATAAGCCTAGCCCTCTGTAGGTTGTCAGCCTGTCCAAACTCAATTTCAGGCGTCCTATCCAGAATATCAATAGGGGGTAACCGCCAGCCGTCAACAATGACCAATGATGATGATTCGCCGTATTTCTTCCACACTTCTTGAGCCACCTGCCGTAATTCAGGTTGTAGCTGAGGAGGGGTAGGGGGTGGAGTTACGGTTTCCCTCTTCGGTTCTGGCTCCAAGGGTCCGGGGGTTAGCCTAACCGGGGGAAATGCTGGCTTTGGCTGAGGGGCTGGTATAGGGGCGGGTTGCCGTTTAACCTGCCTGCCAAGCCATGAAATAGAATTTATTATTAAGTGGAAGCCAGCTCGGGGAGCTATCAGAATAATGCCGATGATGACCAGTCCCAGTATCCGAAGACCGCCGCCGACATCGGGGTAGCCAATGATTTTCAAGCCAAAGTCCCCACCCAGAGTAACCTGGCTGAGGGCACCTGTGCCAGGGCAGAAAGCCAGTATTCCCCAGATGGCAAAGATAAGGGCAACACCACCCAGCCACCGATACCAGTGATGGATAAGTGATGACAGTTTCCGCTGCCATAGCACCACGACCAGGGTGGCGATAGCTATAACTATAAGGAATAGCCCCCAGCCAAACTGTTGTAAGGTTTTCTCTCCGGCTTCAGTAGCCCATAAAGTTAGGGTTGACCACTGCCAGAATATCACTGCCAAGATGATAGCCACCAGTATCAGTCGCCGTACTGGTGGCAGGGTTATAAAATGGAACAGCCCGCTCCCCCCCGACCTTCTCTCAGGTTTTCCTCTAGATTTACCCTTAATATTCTTCTTAGCCATTAGCCTCTTTGGTAAGCCCAAATGCCGTTATATACTGCTAGGAAAATGAACTACACCTTTACCATAAACGGAAGAACCATAGGTCGGCGCTTGGTCTGGTCGTAGTAGAATCTATTCAATGTATCTCTAACCTTGGAGTAAATAAAGCTCCACTCGGCGGGACGAACGCCACTACGGTCAAGGGTCCGGGCTATTAGGTCTCGGCTCTCATCCAGCATATCTTTAGATTCCCGGGTATCAACAAAACCTCGCGACACAATGTCCGGACGCCCCACCAACTTGCCTGTCTGTTTGTTAACCGTAATAATTACCACCACTATTCCATCCCTTGACAGCATCTTCCGGTCGCGAAGGATGACACTACCAACATCACCGACACTCAGACCATCTACATATACATTGCCAGAGGCAATCTTGCCGGTGAGCTTAGCCGTCTGGGGGTTGAGCTCAAGGACGTCACCGTCCTCCAGCACGAAGGTATTCTCCTTGGGTATGCCTATTGATTGAGCTAATTTAGCGTGCATACTTAAGTGGCGGTATTCGCCATGGATGGGCATAAAGAACTTTGGCTTGACCAGATTTAGTAGTAGTTTTAGCTCTTCCTGACTGCCGTGCCCGTGGACGTGAACCTGAGCCACTTTACCGTATAATACCTGAGCTCCTTGCTTGAAGAGGTTATCTATGGTTCTATTGACCAGTGATTCGTTACCGGGGATGGGGGTGGCTGAAATGACTACAGTATCCCCACGCAGGATATGAACCTGGCGGTGGTCACGGTTAGCCATACGAACCAGGGCTGAGGTAGGTTCCCCTTGGCTGCCAGTGGTAATAAAGACAACCTTATTGCGAGGCATACCCTTGAGTTCATCAAGTCGAGCCAGAATGCCAGTAGGGGCATTAAGGTAGCCTAACTCCAGTGCCATGCGCACGGTGTCACTCATACTACGGCCTACAATAAAGACACGGCGCTGATATTTAGCCGCAGCATCAATAACCTGCTGAATACGGGAGACTAGTGATGAGAAAGTAGTTACAATCACCCTTCCTGGTGCCTCAGCCATAATATGGTCTAGGGCTTCACCAACCACTCTTTCTGACGGGGTATAGCCGGGTAACTCAGCATAGGTGGAGTCGGAAAGGAGGAGGAGGACCCCCTGTGCTCCCAACTGAGCCAGCCGAGACAGGTCGGTTGGTTTGCCACTGACCGGGGTATAGTCAAGTTTAAAATCTCCGCTATGAACTATAGTGCCAAGGGGGGTATGTATAATTAATCCTACCGCGTCAGGTATGCTATGGCAAACAGGGAAGAATTCTACTTTGAATTTGCCGAGTGTGATTCCTCCTCCGGGGGGTATGATTTTAAGTTTGGCTTCAGTAAGTGCCTTTCGCTCCTTAAGCTTGACCGAGATAAGCCCCTGGGTAAGCCTTGTTGAATAAATAGGAGCATTAAGCTGGGGTAGTAAGTAAGGGAGGGCACCAATATGGTCTTCATGACCATGAGTGATAATTATACCCCTTATTTTTTCCTGTTTCTCCAACAAGTAGCTAATGTCAGGAATTACCAAGTCAATACCTAACATTTCTTCCTCAGGGAACATAAGCCCGACATCAATAATGATGATATCATCTTCATATTCCATCACCATCATGTTCTTGCCAATTTCAGATAGCCCGCCGAGAGGGATTATCTTTAATCTTTGCTTAGTCGTAATTTTAAACCTCAAACATAGTTAGTTGTTGTGGCTGCTGTTTGTCTTCCACCACATTTTCCGCCTGGGCCAGGAGTGAGGGAATCTTGAGCATATCTTCTCCTATAGTCCGACGCAAGCTTTGCTGATGGAGGGCAGCGGCAGGGTGATACATAGCATAGTAGATGACGTTATCCCGTTTTTGAGCAGTGCCATGAATTTTGCCTATGCTCTTGCCGGGGAAGAACATTGCCATAGAATAACGGCCGAGGGTTACAATTATTCTGGGTTGAATTAACTCAATCTGGCGTTCCAGCCACTTACGACAGTTGAGTATTTCCGAGGGTAAGGGGTCGCGGTTTCCCTGTGGGCGACACTTAATTACATTGGCGATATAGACCTGTTCACGTTTCAAGTTAATAGACGCCAACAGTTCATCCAGATACAGCCCAGCTGGGCCGACAAAGGGGCGCCCTTGCTGGTCTTCATGCCAGCCTGGTGCTTCACCAATGAATATTATGTCAGCATCCTCCGCCCCCTCACCTGGTACTACCCTAGTTCGGTGCTTAGCCAGCTCACACTGCTGGCAGAGTGCAATTTCCTTATACAGCTCACTCAGCGCTGACATTTTATCCTGTTAATCCAGATAGGAAGGTTTAACCGACCAGTCTTTTGATTATGATAACACGCCCAAATATGGCAAGTCAATTAGAGGGGGTATTATCTACCTCACCCCCTTAATCCCCCTCTCCTTCAAAGGAGAGGGGGAAGATTATGTATGAAGGGGCTCCGCCCCTTCAACCTACCCTGATAGATTGCCTCAGGGGACAGGAGTTCTGACTGCCATTAACGTTTCATTTCTGAATAGGAAAGGAAGGATTGAGGGTTGCACCCTCAAATATGGTTCCAGAAGAGGGGAAACAGGTTGACAAAAAACATCTCTTGCCGAGTTGTTGACAGTGCAGGGGCACAGTTGTAGACTACTTTTAGTATTCAGGAAGGAAGGAAGATGAGCTTTTTAAGTCAAAGTGACCCAGAGATTAACCATGTCCTTTATATGGAGGGGAAACGGCAAAGGGAAACAATAAACCTTATTGCCTCTGAGAACTATGCCAGCAGGGCTGTGCTCGAGGCTCAGGGTTCGTTTCTAACTAACAAATATGCTGAAGGTTATCCTCAACAGCGCTACTATGGTGGCTGTGAAAATATGGATATAGTGGAAAGCTTGGCTATCCAGCGGGCTAAAGAACTGTTTCATGCTGAGCATGCTAATGTCCAGCCACACAGTGGGGCTCAGGCTAATATGGCAGCCTATTATGCCTTGCTAGAGTATGGTGATACCGTTATGGGTATGAGTCTGGCTCATGGTGGTCATCTTACTCATGGTGACAAGGCGAGCTTCTCAGGTAAGTCATATAATTTCATACATTATGGGGTTAATCGAGAAACAGAAAGGATTGACTATGAGCAATTAGAGAGGCTCGTCTTAGAGCACAAGCCTAAGTTGATTGTGTCTGGAGCCAGTGCTTACCCCAGGATTATTGATTTTGAGCGCTTCCGGCAGATTGCTGACCTGGTGGGGGCAAGGCTTATGGCTGATATAGCTCACATAGCTGGTATGATAGCGGTGGGGTTACATCCTACCCCGGTGCCCTACGCTGATGTGGTAACCTCAACTACACATAAGACACTGCGCGGACCGCGTGGTGGGTTTATTTTGTGCCGGGGTGAGCTATCTTCAGCAATGGATGCGGCTGTCTTCCCCGGAATGCAGGGGGGACCGCTGATGCATGTTATTGCTGCCAAGGCAGTGGCTTTTTCCGAGGCTATGCAGCCAAGCTTCACTGATTACCAGCGTGGTGTACTGGATAATGCCCTTGCTCTAGCCAATGAACTGAAGCGATTAGGGCTGCGCCTGGTATCCGGCGGAACCGATAACCATCTGGTTTTAGTAGACCTGACTGAGATAGGGGTTACCGGCAAAGAGGCTGAGAAGATTTTGGGCAGAACCGGTATTGTGGTTAATCGGAATTATGTTCCTTTTGACCCACGCCCCTCATTGGTAACCAGCGGCATTAGACTAGGCACACCAGCAGTTACCACACGGGGCTTCGGCAAAGAGGAAATGAAACAAATTGCCTCACTAGTGGTAAAGGTGATTAATAACATTGGCAATAGTAGCATTATGAGCCAGGTGAGCCAGGAGGTTAGCCAAATGTGTCACCGCTTCCCAG
>DAOWJH010000031.1 GCA_030640495.1 Dehalococcoidia bacterium
AGTCATAGAGGGGCGTTAGCCCCTCTTAAAAAAATTATCTTCCCCTTCCCCTTATTAAGGGGAAGGGGATAAAGGGGATAGGGTTAATAAATATTAGTACATACCCTCCATACCACCGCCGGGTGGCATCGCTGGCGCCTTCTCCTTCTCCGGGATATCGGTAACCAGTGACTCAGTAATCAAGACCATAGCCGCAATGCTAGCTGCATTTTCCAGGCTAGACCTTACCACCTTAGTTGGGTCAATAATACCCTTGTCTACCATATTACCAAAGTTATCGGCTTCAGCATCATAACCAATCCCGGGCGGGCTATTCTTTACCGCATCCAGCACCACAGAACCATCCCTACCGGCATTTATGGCAATCCAGCGAAGCGGCTCATCTACCGCTTTTCTTATTATGTCAACGCCAGTAGCTTCATCACCACTAACCTCTAGTTTATCCAGAACCGAGAGGGAATTGAGTAAGGCAACACCACCGCCAGGCAGGATGCCTTCTTCTACGGCGGCGCGGGTTGCCGATAGCGCATCCTCAACCCGGTGCTTTCTTTCCTTAAGCTCAACCTCAGTAGCGGCACCTACCTTAATTACGGCTACCCCGCCTACCAGCTTGGCTTGCCTCTCCTGAAGCTTCTCACGGTCAAAATCAGAGGTAGTCTCCTCAATTTGAGCCTTAATCTGCTTGATTCTGACCTTAATATCTTCTTCCGAGCCCTTGCCCTCAACAATAGTGGTATTATCCTTATCGCAGGTTACCCGGCGAGCCCGACCTAAATCTTCCACGGTAACCGAGTCCAGCTTGCGCCCCACATCCTCCGAAATCACCTTACCGCCGGTAAGAATTGCCATGTCTTCCAGCATTGCCTTGCGCCGGTCACCAAAACCAGGAGCCTTCACTGTCAGAACATTCAGCGTGCCCCGCAGCTTATTGACTACCAGGGTGGCTAAGGCTTCACCATCTACATCCTCAGCAACGATAAGCAGGTTTTTTGATACCTGTAATATCTTTTCCAGGGCTGGTAAAAGGTCAGATACAGCCGAGATTTTCTTATCAGTAATAAGGATGTAGGGGTCTTCTATCACCGTTTCCATACGCTCGGCATTGGTGATGAAATAGGGGCTGATATAGCCGCGGTCAAATTGCATCCCCTCCACATACTCGGTCTCATACTTTACCCCTTTGGACTCCTCAACAGTGATAACCCCGTCCTTGCCCACCTTCTCCATCACATCAGCAATTAAGTCGCCGATCTCTCGGTCAACAGCGGTTATAGTAGCCACCTGGGCAATCTGCTCCTTACCCTTTACCTCAGTAGATGCTTGCTTAAGTTCATCAACAATAGCCTTGGTTGCCTTCTCAATACCTCTCTTTAGCCCCATAGCCTCGGCTCCAGCCGCCACATTCTTAAAGCCGCCGCTAATAATAGCCTGAGCCAGAATAGTTGAGGTAGTAGTGCCATCGCCGCAAGCATCGTTGGTCTTGGTGGCTGCCTCCTTAACCAACTGGACACCCATGTTCTCAAAGGGGTCAGGAAGCTCAATATCCTTGGCAATAGTAACCCCATCGTCAATTACTGATGGTGCGCCCCATTTTTTATCCAGGGCGACACAATGACCCTTAGGTCCCAAGGTTACCTTGACGGCATCGGTTAAAGCATCTATGCCTTTCCTTAAGGAATGCCTGACTTCCTCACCAAAAATAATCTGTTTTGCCAATTTTCTCCTCCTTTAACCCGATTGGTTATTTAGTTTTCTTAGCCAGAATATCACTCTCGCGCAGAATTATTAACTCCTCATCCTCAATCTTAATCTCAGTGCCCCCATACTTAGCATAAATTACTATATCACCCACCTTAACACCCATAGGCACCCGTTTTCCCGCCTCAGATAACCTACCCGGACCAACAGCCAGGACCTTCCCCTCCTGGGGCTTCTCCTTAGCTGTGTCGGGAAGAACAATCCCCCCCTTAGTCACCTCCTCCTGCTCAATAGGCTTGACTACCAGCCGGTCAGCTAACGGTTGAAGCTTAACCGCCATTTCGATCCTCCTTCCTCAATTTGTTAGCACTCTTACCCTTTGACTGCTAATTCTATATATTAGCCTAAATAGAAATATGTCGCAACCCAATAAATATGATTTACAGTTACTGGCAACAATTAACAGGCATTTATAGCCTGCTCTGTGCCTTCATTCTCTATAAAATGCCCTATTTCCCAGCAATCCTTCATTCTCCTATCTCTCAGGCGAGACCTGATTAGACTTGACAGTTTACCCTGAATCGTGTAAATTCTGGCTATGAGCAACCAGCGTAAAGTGAAGCGACCACAGTGGGATAACCAGCGCATCCAAGCCCTGAGGCAGCATTTAGGGCTAACCCAGCGTGAGCTGGCCGAGCAGTTAGGCACACGCCAGCAAACAATAAGTGAGTGGGAGGTAGGGAGGTATAGACCCCGGGGTACCTCATCCACCCTGCTGTCTATTATTGCTGAACGAGCCAGATTTAAATATGAAGCCACCCCGTTAAAAGAAGCATCTAAAGAGGCTTGACAAATACACGGAAGCGTGTATAATAGCTGCAAAACTCCATCGCTCAGAATCGGTTAAGATAGTGCGGTTTGCCGTAGCCAAACCGCTTTTATTGGGCTATTGATACACGATAACGTGTTAAATAGAACCAGGAGGGTTGAAGAGAGGCAAGCCTCTGCTCTATAATCACTTCCCCCCTTAATGAAGGGGGGGATAAAGGGGGAGGGTTGCCTAATAAAAACCTGAAGGTGATGAGGTTTGATAAATAATCTCTCAGAGAGTCAAACGGTTAAAATCTGGCAGCACCTGTTACTTAATGGAACTGAGCTGACCGCTGAAGATGGTAAGGTGATAAGGATAATCTACCCGGGAAGGGTTAACGATGACCAGGGGGCTGATTTTCGGGACGCAGTTATTGCTACCACGCAAGGGGTAATAAGAGGGGATATAGAGGTTCATGTTAAATCCAGCGGCTGGCAGGCTCACCAACACCACCACGACCCGGTCTATAATCGGGTAATTCTGCATGTAGTGATGTGGCACGATAGTAAGGGGGCTACCAGCCTCCAGAATGGAAAAGTTGTCCCTGTTCTGGCTCTAGATAAATACCTAAAAGTCCCGATTAGCCAGCGGGGTGGTTTAAATGTGCCGTGCCTTAAAGCGGCAGGCGGCTTGGCTACAGATACCATCACTGAATTTCTGGATAATGCCGGGGAGGAAAGGTTTTTAGCCAAGGCAGCCAGGTTTCAAGCCGACTTGGCTCAAACGGAGGCGAGTCAGTCCCTTTACCAGGGGATAATGGGCGCCCTGGGTTACGCCAAGAATAAGCTTCCCTTCCTGGAACTAGCCCGCAGGTTGCCACTTCAGCTTCTAGAGTCTATGACTCAAGGTAAAAGAGCAGATGAGGAATATCTTGCCCAACAGCAGGCTCTGCTATTGGGTACTGCCGGGCTACTTCCCTCACAGCGCCCAAGCCGGCACCAGGGAATTAGATTGGATGACAAATGGGTAGACAAATTGGAAAGGCTATGGGCTTCTTCCCGTCACACCGAGGCAATGTCGGTCAACGCCTGGCACTTGTTTAAGGTCAGACCAAACAACTCCCCCATTCGCCGCCTAGTAGCCATGAGCTACCTTGTACTCCGCTACAGGGGAAGGGGAATGGTTGAAGAGCTGGTTAATATGGTAAGGGAGGTGCCGGTCAGCCAAGGCTACCACTGGCTAGAAAGGGGATTAGTAGTTACCACCAATGGTTACTGGGCAAACCACTTTGATTTTGGTTTAGGCAAGAGGATAAGAAGCCCAACCCTTCTGGGTAGTAGGCGGGCGGGTGATATTGCCGTCAATGTAGTGCTGCCGTTTACCGTTGCCTGGAGCAAGGTTACCTCCCAGCCAGAACTTGAGGGGAAGGCGTTTGACCTTTATCGCCATTACCCTAGGCTGGCAACAAACTCAGTGGAAAGGCACATGAGAGGGCAGCTGGGACTGAACGGCAGGGTGGTCAACTCAGCCCAGCGGCAACAGGGGCTAATCCACATCTATAATAGCCTGTGCACCCAGGGGAGGTGCAATAGTTGCCCACTAAGCCAGCTTGAGGCTAGCCACCACATCTAAGTCCAAGCCGTCTACCCTGCCCGCCTGGAAGTGGTAGTAGCCACAGGCGGCTATCATAGCTGCGTTATCAGTGCATAATACCGGCTCAGGAACCAGAACCGGGATTGATGAGTTTTCAGTCAAGCGTTTACGAAGCGACTCATTGGAGGCTACCCCACCCACCAGTAAAATCTGCTTCACCCGGCGCTCTTGGGCTGCGGCTACAGCCTTGGTGACCAGGACATCAATCACTGCCTCCTGAAAGCTGGCAGCGGCATCAGCCGAGGATGATACCTTGCCCGCCTCCACCAAGCGCAGCAGGGCTGTCTTGACACCGCTGAAGCTGAAGTCACTAGTCCCCTTCAACCAGGCACGAGGCAACTGAATAGAAGCAGTGCCATTTCTAGCTGCCTGCTCAATGGCTGGACCACCGGGATAGCCCAGCCCCAATATCCTGGCTGCTTTATCAAAGGCTTCGCCGGAAGCATCATCCCGAGTCCGTCCCAATACTATGTAGTCGCCGTGTCCCCGCATCAACACCAAATCACTATGCCCTCCAGAAACAATAAGGCAGACCAAGGGGAAATGAATACTGTGGTTACCCAGCCAGCTAGCGTAGATATGACCCTCTAGGTGATTAACTCCGGTAATAGGTAACCGATGAGCCAGAGAAATAGCCTTAGCCGCATTTGCCCCCACCAGCAGTGAGCCGACTAGGCCAGGTCCATTGGTAACAGCAATGCCAGCCAGATCACTCCAGGTAGTCTCAGCCTTAGCCATTGCCTGCTCAATAGTGGGGATAATAGCCAGAATGTGCTGCCTTGAGGCTACCTCGGGAACAATCCCACCATAGCGGGCGTGGATTTCTACCTGCGAGGCAATCTGATTGGACAGGATTCTAACCCCATCCTCCACCACTGCGGCTGCGGTTTCATCGCAAGAGGTCTCAATGCCCAGGATTTTCATATATCTGAATTATAGCATAGATACCATTAGTGAAATAACCTTGCTCCTTAGAGATTGTTTATCTACCTCACCCCCTTAATCCCCCTCTCC
>DAOWJH010000090.1 GCA_030640495.1 Dehalococcoidia bacterium
CTATTACTTTCCTCTACTGTTATTCGCCCCTCAAGATAATCCGTTTCAATAGCTCGCCATGCATCCGGAGCAAAATGCTCCCGAATGAGGACACTGAGGTTATTCCTGATAATGGTACCGTCAAAATCACACTGTATAATCATGAGTAATTACTCTCGGATTTTATAAACAAAATCATTACCGGAGATGGCGGTAAGTAAAAATGAGCCTCGAAATTATTATTAGATGAGTCAACGTAGCGATAACAATAAGGCAGAAGTAGCCTTGGCCAATAATGGCTCCTATCATCACTATGAACAGTCTGATATCTCGTGAGGCTAGGGATAAAAAACCTCGGTCGAAATGGTGTCGGAACTCCGCGCTAACACGTGCTCGGCTGTAGCTTACTCCAATAGTACCGGTGACAGAAAGAAAGCCGAGTAACCATACATATGGGTATACCTCATTAAAAGCTGACCACATTGTCAGTCCCAATATGATCAGTATATCGGCGTATCGGTCAAGTACAGAGTCTAGGAAGCCGCCGAACTCCGATGCCATACCTTTGAGCCGGGCCAAGCTTCCATCTGTACCATCAACAATGGATGATAGCTGAACTAAAAAGCCTGCTATTATGTTATAGTCAAAAATAAAGCTGACAAAAGCCAGCAGGGCAATGCCGAACGCTGTCCATGTCATCTGATTGGGGGTTACTTTTGTCTTTGCCAGCAGCCTTGCCATTGGCTCTGACATTTTCCTGTTAACGTGCTTGGAAATATAGCCATCGTACACGGTCTCCATCCTTATCTGCTATCCCCTTACCATATCTAAGTCTTCCTTGGTATCTATATCTGCCCAGAAGCAGCCGCTAACATCGCAGGTATCAAAAGAGTGCCCCTGGCCGATTAGGTAGCGGATAACACCACTGATGGTAACCTCAGTGCCACGGCGTTGAACAAGCTCGTGTAGAGCCTGAAAGAAGTTCTCTGCCAGCAGAAAAACCCCGGTATCGAGAGCATCCCAGTAAACAAGGCCCTTGCCGATGTTTCTAATGCAGCCAGCACTATCAACCACGACCTTAGTCGCCTCGGCCAGTTCATGGTGGTGAGCTGGCGTATAATCAACGCAAAGTGTTTCATTGAAGATCTGCTTATCTAGAAGACGCTTTACTATCTCCCCATCAATTACGTGGTCTCCCATGCATAAAACGACTGGCTCTTCCTGCACCCACTCTCTAGCTTTATATACTGAGATGGCGTTCCCACCGAGATAATCGGAGTTATAGATATATTGCAGCTTTACACCAAAGTCATCGCCATTGCCCAGCGTCTCTATTACCTTATCTCCTAAGTAACCAACCACAACGGCTATATCAATAACTCCCGCGGCTGCCAATGCCTCAATAGGGTACCTTATTAATTGCTCCTTACCATTCACTGGTAGCAGAACCTTTGGGCAGATGGCAGTCAGAGAGCCTAGGCGGCCACCATCACCAGCAGCCAGGATAATACCTTTTCTAACTTTTTCTTTACGCATTATGATGCATCGTCTCCTGTTTCACAGAAACTCCGGGATACTAGTACTGATACCTGGAGGTACCTGCTTGCAATACTTTGATGTGCTTCGTCGGGTGCAGGTAGTTAACACTATACTAAGAAAAAAGGCGCAGTTTGTCAACCAAGGATGATAGGAGGTTCGTTGGCTAATTAAGATCCCATCTCGAGACACTGATGCTGATCGTACAGCCCCTCGGAATGGTCAATCTGAACCTCATTCGTTTGACGAACACGCCTAAATATAATAAACTTATATTGTTGGTTGCGGACAAGATACGAGTAGCTCCGGCAACGCCGAAATAAGCTGCTTCTTCTCGAATGAAAGTTCAGGAACTGTCCAGGCTCGGCAGCCATTTAAGGTAATAAAATTACCTCAATTACCCCTCGATTTGTTATTCCTCTGCACAGCTATAAATTTCGGCAGAATGCTAAACTTCCTTACTAATAAATTGAACCCCTACCTTGAGGGCCTCCTCATTTTGTAGTGTTACCCACTTGAGCTCCCCCCCATTCATCATCTGTATGTTATTACGTGCCTATAGTCCATAAGGTTTGACAAATGGCATCAAAAGCTATAAAGTATACTCCCTACAGAAGGTTGAGATTACACTTCTGTCACTTTTGTTGCCATTCTGATTTCAAAGAGTAGGGAATGAGGGACTTTGATAAAACACAAGAGCAGCTCATAAATGAATTAGTGCAAATGCGCCAACGGATTGCTGAAAAAAACCAAATGATGGTCAGCCTATCTCACACAGTGAGTGAGCAGAAAGAGGAGTACATATGCGTAGCCTCAGCTGGAGAGTGAAACTGATGGCGCTCTTCACACTGGTTTTACTTGCGTCGCTACTGTTACAATTATTCTACGTTCTTCCGGCTATCCGAAACCAGCAACTAGAAATGACAAAGGTCCAGCAGAGAGAGGTCGCCCGCAATGTTGGTTGGGAACTGGAGCGCGATCTAAATAGGATCGCGAATGAGCTGACGACGATAGCTAAGGGGGCGGAGTTTCGCAATATGGATGTTGTCAACCAGCCACAGGTCATGGGCGAGATTGTTGAGATTTCAACGTCTCTCAGCTCTCTTTTGGTAATGGATGCCGAAGGCTGGTTCGTTTCCGGTACTGTGGATAACTTTCCCGCCTACACAACCAAGAGCTATGCTGATAAACCCTACTTTATCGTTCCTTTTGAGCAAGGCGAAGTCAGCTTCGACCGTCCTCAGTTCTATTCCCAACCAGAGATTGTAGCCACTAGTGTTAGTGTACCTATCGAGTCAGATACAGGAGAGAGAGTGGGTGTTCTAGTAGGCAATGTGGTGCTGAACGAACTGATTGAATATGTGACAAACTATCCGCTACAAGAAGAACAGATCGCCTTCTTGGTAGATAGAGAAGGCAGGGTAGTTGCTCATTCCGAGATAGACCTGTTCGCTCTCGAAGAGAGTCCACTGTCGTTGGACTACAGTGACTGGCCAATGGTGCAAACCGTCATGGCTGCGGGGCGGGGGGTAGATGGGTATCAAAAGTATGTTACCGCCGGTGTGTCTTACTTTGCCACCTATGCTATCCTGGAACCCAATGGCTGGGGGGCAGTGGTAGAAGTCCCGATGTCTGTGATATTGGCTAAATCTAACGTGCTGAGCGCGCAACTCATGTTGATCAACATTGTGCTCTTTACTGTTGCGCTGGGTATAACGCTCGTCCTTACAAAGCAGATAATGGCTGCACAGAAGTGGGCGGAGGACAGATTACGAGAATCCGAGGAAAAGTTCCGAGTTTTCATGGAAACTGCCACTGATTTGATGGCTATTACAGATAAAGATGGAAAATATACTTATGTGAATGATTCAATGGCAAGGACTTTAGGATATTCTAAAGAAGAGCTGATTGGAATGCATGTTACCCAGGTTTTAAAAAGGGAAGCTGTGGAAAAGGATTTCAAACCAAATTGGGACAAATTCGTTATTAATAGAGAAATTAGTCTTGAAACTACTTTTTTAACTAAAGAGGGGAAGGAAATTTGCTGTGAAATAAAGACTCTTGCTGTTTATGATAGTGATGGTAACTATGTAGGAAGTAGAGCAGTACATCGTGATATCACCGAGCGCAAGCGAATGGAGCAGGAACTCGTAGAGAAAACTGCGCAGGCAGAAGCAGCTAGCCAGTATAAATCTGAATTTCTGGCACATATGTCCCATGAATTACGAACCCCACTCAATGTCATCATTGGCTTTTCTGAGTTGATGCTGGATGGGGTGCCGGGAAAGGTTAATGAGGAACAGAAGCAATGCCTTAGCGATGTTTTGACTAGTAGCCAGCACCTGCTGAGCGTAATTAACGAGGTCCTTGACCTGGCTAAGATAGAGTCGGGTGAAGTGGAACTCAAGTTGAGTAATATCAGACTGACCGGTGTAATACAATCGTTAAGAAATGAAATGATGCCCATTCTTACTGCCAAAAAGCAGAGCCTTGAAGTTAATGTGGAAGAGGGGCTTCCCATGGTTCGTGCCGATAGGAACAGAGTAAGGCAGGTGCTCCTCAACCTGCTCAGCAACGCGAGTAAATTTACACCCGAAAGCGGCAAGCTGAAGGTTGAGGCAGTCAGGGAGAATAATTGGTGTCGTATCAGCGTGGTTGATAATGGAATCGGTATCAAGAAGGATGACCAGGAAAGGATATTTGAACAATTTTCCCAGCTAGATAGTAATCTAACGAAGGAGGAGGGCGGTACTGGTCTGGGGTTGGCAATTGTCAAGCAAATCATAGAAAAGCACGGCGGGCGAATTTGGGTAGAGAGTGAATACGGAAATGGAAGCCGCTTTACTTTTACTTTGCCCCTAGCCGCCGCCGCTTAGCCGTGGCCTGAGCAGGAAACGGGACAACTATTTTGAGCGGGGAGAAACAAGCACTGAAAAAATACTGATTACGGAAGACAACCCAGAAAATATGAGACTGGCTGACATGAGCCTGGAGCAAGAACCACTCCATGGAGGATGGCCAGTTTTCATAGCTGCCCCCGGGATTTTACACTTAGCCATAGGGTTAATCTGAACCTCATTCGTTTGACGAACACGCCTATATATAATAAACTTATACTGCTGGTTGCGGACAAGATACGAGTAGCTCCTGTAAAGCTGGTATAAGCTGCTTCTTCTCGAATGAAAGTTCGGGCACTGTCCTGAATGCCTAGCTACTTTAGAAGTATTCCAATCAGTGCTGGGCATGGAGATGGGAAAAATGTAAACAAGGCACCAAGAGGGCTTTTAGGGCAACTGTTGGTGCCGTTTAATCTGGAAAGGGTCGGCTGCCAATTCGGGAGAGGAAGGGGGGAGGATAAATGACAAAAATGAAAAAGTCCACCATTGGTTGCCTGGTAGTGATAGGAGCGGTGGTGCTGCTGTTCGTAGTTGTCGGCATTATCACCGCTATCTCCGAGCCTTCTGATACCGAGGAGTCCCCAACCACGACACAGCCTTCGGTTGAAACCCTGGAAATAGAGCTTATGGAAGGGCAAAGCGAGGGGCTTATTGAGGTCAGTGCCCGCGGTACCGACACCCTTGAGTTTATCAAGCTGGACATTACATCCCAGAGTGATGACCGGCTGAATATTACCATTTTGCCAGGAACACTATTTGAGCCTCTATCAGCCAGTGTGCAGAGCATGGTAGCTACAACAGAGAAAAGCCTGATGCTACAACCGCATGAGACAACCGGGTCTTTTGCCATTAACACCGTCTCCGCCAACATGGAACTAGACATACCCGGCGAGGATGACAGCTTGGCGCTGAGTATGACTCCAGCCGGCGGGGAGTTTATGAAGCTGCTTAATTCAGCCAGTTTCCAGGATGAACCCTCTCGCATCAGGCAATTTGCCCTGTGGACTATCACCGATAACCCCAAGCGTAATGAATATGCTGGCATTGACTACTACGGAACGAAAACTACCCCCAATGATGAGCAGATTGAGAGGATACGGAGCCTGTTTGACGAGGTGGGAATCCCGACTGAAGAATATCAGGCGTTACAGATAGCGGTTTATGCCGAGCTTGTAGATGCACAAACCAGAGGACTTATTGAGGTCAACTCCTGTGGTCAAAATGCCATTAATTACATAGAGATAAGCCTTATCTCAAAGAGCGATGATGCTCTAGAAATTGCTATTTTACCGGGGACAATATTTGAATCGCAGGTGGCAGGCGTCCAGAGTATGGTAGTTATCGCCGAGAAATTATTAATGCTGTATCCACACGAGACAGTGGGACCTATTGACCTTAATACCGCCTGTGCCAACATGGAGCTAGATGCGCCCAGCAAGAGTGACAATCTGATACTGAGTTTAGAAGCAGCCCCCGATGACCTGATACTTCTGCTAGACCTGCCTGATTTCCACGAAGAGGAATTTCGCATCAGGCAATTCGCCATCTGGACTATTACTGATAATCCCAAGCGTGATGAATATGTTGGCATTGGCACCTTTGGCATCGGTAGCGGTCCGAATGATGAAGAGATAGAGAAAATCCGGGTTCTTTTTGACAAAGCAGGAATTTCAACTGGCAAGTATCGGGCACTAAGCTAGGATAGCCAAAGCAAAGTCAGGAATAAAAACGGCATTGTCAGGTTGAAGTCCGTTTAGATTGGCAGCCTCAAGCCAATCCAAGCCACACCCTTTCCTGGTGGTTACCCCTTTGTCTTGTCCGTAACTCGTGTCCTTTGACAAATGGTGTTGGATATAATAGTCTAATGCTGGGCTATGGGGCTGGGATAGGAGACAAACGGCTGTTAGAAAAACGGGAATAAGCCTTTTTAAAATGGAAGCCCAGGAACTATCCAGGCTCAGTAGCCATAGTGTTCCCCGATAGCTCAATGGTAGAGCGGGCGGCTGTTAACCGCTAGGTTGTGGGTTCAAGTCCTACTCGGGGAGCTTATTATTTTTGCTGGTTAAAAATATCTCCGATGCTTCGGTCAGTGGTGTCGGTGAGCTGCACGAGCTAAACCAGGCCAAAAAGATAAAACACCACAACTACTATTGAAGCAGCTAGAAGAGCACCAGTAGCCACTTGAGCTGGTGAGTGATGCTCCAGCTCTATCCTTGCCCAGGCAACTAAAGGAACTAGAACAACAATTACGGCAACTATCCAGCCGTATAAAATAATCAACACTGTTACTGAAGCAGCTATAAAAGCAGTGTGAATGCTTACCTTCCACCATAGATTTATACCCATAAATACGACTACGGCTGAAACTCCA
>DAOWJH010000029.1 GCA_030640495.1 Dehalococcoidia bacterium
TTATTGGCGGCTGTGCGCCAGCCAATCAGCCACCGCTCATCTCTAGCCTTGCTGCCACTGAAAAGCATATTTCCCCAGCGGATGTCTGCCAGATTGAATGTATTGCTTCAGACCCAGATGATGATAGCTTAAGCTATATCTGGTCAGCTAGTGGAGGCAGTATTTCTGGGAAGGGCTCGTCTGTTATCTGGGCGGCGCCTGATGCAGCCGGTGCTTATACCATTACGGTAAAAGTAACCGATGGTAGCGGCGGTAAAGCGACAGCACAACTGACCATTAATGTAGTGGCAATTAACCATCCCCCGGTTATTGATAGCCTGACTTCAGAATGGCAAAGGGTAGAAAAAGCCGTAGCCTCTACTATTGAATGTATTGCCCAAGACCAAGACGGGGATGAGCTGAACTATATCTGGTCAGCAGAGGGAGGGAACATTTCTGGAGAGGGGGCTGTTGTTACCTGGGTGGCGCCTAATGCCTACGGAAACTATATTATTACAGTTACGGTAACCGATGGGAGGGGTGGTGAAGCCAGTGACAGCATAGTTATTAAAGTGTGCTCTTGCCCTGATGCTGCTTCATAGAAGGTAACATGCAGATACCTGTGCAGGAGATTGGGGGTGTAATAAAGGTGTTGTGGGGAAAGGCTAATGGACAATATAGAGAAATTGCCTATACTGCGTATTACTGAAGAAGGCAAAAAGGACATAGAAGGTATAGTTACCACAGAATTCCCCCTTACTATCGTTCTGAATAACCGAGAACTGGTAATGCTACTTTGCTCCCCGACAAAACCAGACTATTTGGCAATTGGCTTTCTTTTCTCTGAAGGGTTACTTAAAAGCAAGGATGAGATAAAGAAGATAACAGTTGATGGTCACGGGGGCGTGGTCCGGGTGGAAACCACAGAAGAAACAGGGGTGGTTGACAAGCCTTTACTCAAGCCACTTATAGCTTCAGGTGGTGGAAGGGGGATTTCTTATTGTAGAGCGACTGATGCCCTTGGTCTGGCGAAGGTAGAATCTCAAATTAGGGTTTCACCTCATGAGGTCTTCGCCTTAGTAAAGGAGCTTGTACAGCGTTCCCGAGTTTTCAAGGCAACGGGTGGAGTTCACAGTGCTGCCCTATGTGATACACAAAACATCCTAGTTTTTAGTGAGGACATCGGCAGGCATAATGCTATTGATAAAATCTTCGGGGAGTGTATTCTAGAAGATATAGCCACAGATGAGCGCATAATAATCACCAGTGGGAGGGTGTCATCAGAGATACTACTCAAGGTAGCTAGAAGAAATATCGCTATTCTCATTTCCAAATCCGCCCCAACCAACCTGGGCGTAAGGTTAGCCGACGATTTGGGCATAACCCTCATCGGCTTTGTTAGAGGAGAGAGGATGAATGTTTACACCAATAAGTGGCGGGTGGCAGCATAAAAACATGGGTGAGGAGGAAGTGAAGGGTGAAATAAAATCTGGGGGGAATTAAAAGGTATGCTTACCACAAACGAACTGGAAAGATATGATAGACAAATAATGATTAGGGGGCTTGGGGAGGAAGGGCAAGAAAAGCTTAAGCGGGCAAAGGTTATTATTGCTGGCGGTGGGGGGCTCGGCTCTCCTTCATCTATCTACCTAGCGGCAGCCGGGGTTGGAACAATACGAATAGTTGACCATGGTAGTGTGGAGCTGAGTAATCTGAATAGGCAGGTTTTGCACTGGGATAAGGATATAGGCAGGAGGAAGGTGGCTTCAGCCGCCGAGAAGCTTAAGAAGCTAAATCCAGGGGTGGAAATAGAAGCTATAGAGGAGGTGATAACCGAAGTCAATGTTTCCCAGCTTGTAGCTGACTTTGATTTGATAGTTGATGCTATGGATAACCTACCAACCAGGTATTTGCTAAATAAGGCAGCCATAGATAAGAATATCCCCTTTTTTCATGGGGCAGTTTATGGTTTTGAAGGCAGAGCCATGACTATAATCCCAGGCAAGTCAGCCTGCCTACAATGTGTTTACCATGGTGCTGTCACCCCAGAGAGGAAATTCCCGGTGATTGGAGTTACACCAGCGGTTATAGGCTGTATCCAAGCGGCGGAGGTAATAAAGTATATCGCTGGAATCGGCGAGCTATTAACCAATAGGCTATTAATATATGATGGGCTAAACCTGAAGTTCACAGAGTTCAAGGTCAAGAAGGACCCTAATTGTGAGCATTGCGGTCAGCAATTGAGGAGAGGGGAATGAGCATAAAGATAAACATTGCTTCGTCTTTACAGCATGCTACCAATGGGGTGAAGATGGCTGAAGTTACTGGAAATACGGTAGGTGAGTGTCTCATACATTTAACGGAACAATTTCCTCTCATTAAGGAGCAGTTGTTTAATGAACAGGGTAAATTAGACCCTTTTATAGATATTTATGTTAATAGCGAGAGTGCCTACCCGGAGGAATTAGCCAAACAGGTTAAAGATGGAGATGAGCTTTCTATACTATTTCTAGTTGGCGGTGGGTAATGCCGCTTAAATAACCAGGGAGTGAAATGAGTATAGAAGTGCAGATTGACCCACGGTTGCGGGATTTTACCCATGGCCAAGACATAATAGAAGTTAACGGGAATACTATTGAGCAGTGCCTCGAACACTTGGCTGGACAGTTTTCTGGTATTAGGCAGTGGATATTTAACAAAGAAGGTAAATTGCTTGTTGACCTTCTTATTTTTGTTAACGGAGAGTTTTTTGCCAGTGGGGAAAGCATCTATCAAGAGAAACTAGCCAGGCGGGTTGAGGACGGGGATAAGCTTGCTATACTGTTTGTGCTGGGTGCGGGATGAGACTGAGAGGGGATAACCATGTTTAAAACCAGGATTACTGAAATGTTTGGTATAGAATACCCCATAATTCAAGGGGCAATGCAGTGGCTATCCCGGGCTGAGCTGGTATCGGCTGTTTCCAATGCGGGGGGCTTAGGTGTTATTTCTTCACTCACCTTCCCCACAGTAAAAGAGCTTCGGCAAGAGATTAAGAAGACAAGAGATATGACTGATAAGCCGTTTGCAGTAAATGTTACTTTGTTGCCAACAGCACACCCGGTGAACTACGATGAATATATTAATGCTGCTATTGAAGAAGGGGTAAATATTATTGAAACCTCTGGGCGAAGTCCAGAGCCATATATGAAGCTACTCAAAGAGGCTAAGGTAAAAGTTATGCATAAGGTAGCCAGGGTAAGAGATGCGAGAACAGCCGAGCGACTAGGGGTAGATGCAATAACCATCACCGGCGTTGAGGCTGGCGGGCATCCAGGAATGGAAGAGGTAACCTCCCTGGTTCGCATCCCTATAGCTGTGGATTCGGTTAAGATTCCAGTCATTGCTGCCGGTGGTATCAGTGATGCCAGAGGCTTCATAGCTGCCTTAGCTCTTGGGGCTGAGGGAGTGCTTATGGGCACTCGCTTTATGGCCAGCCAGGAGTGTCCTCTGCACCATAAGATTAAGGAGTGGTTACTACAAGCCAAGGAAACAGATACTCTGATGATTGAGCGTTCTATTGAAAATGCAGCCAGAGTGCTGAAGACCGACTTTTCGCTGAGGCTTTTGCAAATGGAGGAGAGAGGGGCTACATTGGAAGAGCTACTGCCGCTGATAAGCGGTGAAAGGGGAAAGAGAAGCTACATTAGCGGTGATGTCAATGACGCAGTCATATTTTGCGGTCAGGTGGCAGGACTAATACATGAAATACCCAGTGTAGGAGAGATTATTGATGGGATTATTAGTGAAGCCAAGCTCATCGGGGAGCGCCTTCACAATCCAGGAATCTCAAAGTAAAAAGGATGGCAGAAATGGCAAAACGGCAGGTAATGTTTACCCTTTCCCCAGAATCAAGCTCCGAACCAATCATCTATAACCTTGGTCAGCAATTCAACATCGTAACTAATATTCGTCAGGCTGAGCTAGCTGAGGACAGAGGCTGGATAGTATTGGAACTTGATGGTGAAGAGAAGGATATTGAAGCCGGGATTACCTGGGCTATATCCATGGGGGTGAGGGTTGAGCCGGTTAACAAATAACATTGTTATCTAGTAACCTACTCCCCTGATAAATGGCCAAGTTACCGGCTTGGACGGCGTGATTTCAGCCACTTTTGCTTCTGACTAAGCCGTGTCTTTTCATCAGTAGGTTGATAACTTAGCAAGAAATTGTCTTTGAAAGAGCTAAAGGTATCATTCAGTATGGTACTTCTGGCTTCACTCATCAGATTATTAATGAAGTTCAGGTTATGAATAGTAGCCAACCTATAGGCTAAAAGCTCATTACAACTAAACAGGTGGTGCAGGTAGGCTGCTGAGAAGGTGCGACAGGTATAGCAGTTGCAATCGGGGTCAATAGGCTGCTCTATCCGGCTGTAACCAGCATTGCGAATATTCACCCGCCCCGAGGGGGTGAAGAAGGCACCGTTTCGGGCTACACGAGTAGGAAGGGCGCTGTCAAATATATCAACCCCCCTAGCTATAGCTTCAATAATATCATCTGGAGAGCCTACTCCCATAAGATAGCGCGGCTTATTCTCAGGCAACAAAGCTACCGTTACCTCAGTCATGGACAGGGTTTCCTTCTTAGGCTCACCAATACTCAAGCCACCAATAGCATACCCAGAGAATCCCAGCGAGGTGAGGCATTCGGCCGACTGATGCCGAAGCTGAGGGGAAACACCTCCCTGCACAATAGCGTATAGAGCCTGGTCGTTGCGCTTCTGAGCCCTCTGGCATCTATCTGCCCATTGATATGTCCTACTCACCGCCTTCTGCACTTTTTCAGAGCTGTCGTTATAGGCTGGGCACTCATCCAGAGCCATAATAATATCGGCGCCGAGAGCCTCCTGGAACTGAATAGCCAGCTCAGGGGTAATCAGGTGCTGACTTCCATCAATATGGGAGCGGAAGATAACCCCGTCGTCGTTAACCTTGCGCAGTGAGGCCAGGCTAAATATCTGATAGCCACCGCTATCGGTAAGAATAGCTCGGTCCCAAGCCATAAATTTATGTAAACCCCCCATCTGCTCAACTACAGCAATGCCCGGTCTGAGGTAGAGATGGTAGGTGTTGGCTAATACCATTGAGAACCCGATATCCTTAACGTCATCAGGGGTCAGGGTCTTAACCGCAGCCTGGCTGCCTACAGGGAGGAATACCGGTGTAGGTACCAGCCCGTGTGGTGTTATCAGCTCACCAGCCCGAGCTTTACTATGAGAGCAGGTTTGTATTAGGCGGAAGTTATTGAGATTATTTATTAACCCTATCCCCTTTATCCCCTTCCCCTTGATAAGGGGAAGGGGAGTTATGGTTTTTGAAGGGGCGAAGCCCCTTCAACCTTCCCTTTTTAAAGAGGGGCTAAACCTCTCTTAGACATTGCTTAGCGGTTAGCAGGGCTAAAGTAATGGTTTGTAATTTCCCGGCCGATAAAGTAGAGGGTCAGGCAAAAGCAGTTGCTTAGCTCATCGTGCCTCATCCAGATAGCCCTGCAGAATGAGAGCAGCAGCGATAGCGTCATGCCGGACTTTTTTCTTGGGTTTCCTGGTATTAACCGACTGCATCAGGCGTCTGGCTGATACTGTGGTCAAACGCTCATCCCTGAACTCTACCGGAACCTCGGTGTGATTACGCAGTTCCTGAACAAAAGCCATTACCTTCTCAGCCTGGTTGCCGAGGCTGCCATCCATAGAACGAGGCAGACCAACTACAATTTGCTTAACATCATGCTGGTTAATAATACTAGTAATCGCCTCTGTATCTGACTCTTTGCCCCGGCAGTTGATAATAGTAAACGGGCTGGCTAATATGCCCCGGGGGTCACTGAGAGCCACCCCAATCCGCTTATCTCCGATGTCAAGGCCTAAGCTACGCGTTTACCTATACCTCCAGACTTTTTGAGGTTCTTTATTTGGTAGCCCTATCCCCTTCCCCTTGATAAGGGGAAGGGGAGTTATGGTTTTTGAAGGGGCGAAGCCCCTTCAAGCTTCCCGTGATAAATAATTCTTACTCAGTCGGGAATAGCAAACAATAGTAAGAGTTCTAGTGCTCTAGCTCTTTCAGAGGCTCTCTAGTAATGTGCCGCCTTTGCCGCTTAACAGTTTACCCTAGGTAGCCACACTAGGGACACCTGTAAGTGCGCCAAACCTTACCCTTCCCACCTGGAAACTCAATTTTTTCTATATCAAACCTCAAATCAGGTTTTTCACTAACTGAAGGGCTTCGTCCAA
>DAOWJH010000098.1 GCA_030640495.1 Dehalococcoidia bacterium
GGGGATACTGCCCGTGTCCCTTATGGCTCAAAACCCAAGGCGACTGTTATTCAATATGCTCTGGAGGGTGCAAAATTTCTCTCCAAGCAAAAAATCAAGGTTTTGGTTGTTGCCTGCAACACGATATGTTGCCTCGCTATGAGTAAGTTGAGAAAGGCTTTTGACTTACCGATAATTGATATAATTGCTCCAGCTTCAAGAGCAGCGGTGGAACTGACTAAAAATAAAAGAATCGGCGTAATAGGAACCGAAGGAACTATAGAGAGTGGTGCTTACGACCAAGCCATCAAACAACTTGATGACAAAATAGAAGTATTTTCCAGAGCATGCCCCTTATTTGTTCCTATCGTGGAAGAGAACTTACTTAAAGGGAATGTAACTCAGAGGATTGTGGATATATACCTTTCGGGGCTAGTAGAAGAGCGGATAGATACCCTCATTCTGGGTTGCACTCACTATCCCCTGCTAATAGAGCCCATCTCCAAATGCATGGGTCCGCAGGTTACTCTGCTCAATCCCGCTACCGCAGTGGCTAGGGAACTAAAGCAAAAATTAGTAGAAAATAACCTGCTAGATGATAAGGCTGAGGGATACAGAAAATTCTTTTTCACCAGTCAACCTCAGAAGGCGGAAAAACTTATTCGGCACTTGAAAATAAAAATTAACCGCATTGAACAAGTTGACTTTGCCTTACCCGGGGTGTGATGTTTCAGGGATGCTTAGTGTCAGGCTAAATTGGAGATTTTTTATATGAGGAGGAAACAATGGCGCTGGAGAATGTAGTTGAGGAATATATGAGAGTTCGCCCAACTTCACAGAAGTTGCATGAACGGGCGGTGAAGGTCTTTGCCGCTGATGGGGCGACTGCCCGGGCTCGTATTCTTGACCCTTTTAGACCTTATATAACTCATGCCAGGGGTTCACGGAAGTGGGATGTAGATGGTAACGAATACATTGACTATATAATGGCGCACGGGGCTCTGATACTGGGGCATTGCCACCCGGCGGTAGTGCAGGCGGTGCAGGAGCAGATGGCCAAGGGAGTCCATTACGGTGAAAACCACGAACTGGAAGTGGAGTGGGCTGAGCTAATAAAGAGCATGATGCCCGGGACAGAAAGGGTCGAGTTTTTCTCCTGTGGGCAGGAAGCCAATCTGATGGCAATCAGGCTGGCTAGGGTTTTTACTAATAGGAGAAAAATCCTCAGGTTTGAGGAGAACTTCCATGGCTGGGTAGATGAAGTGGTGCTGACACCCAGCTCACCGGGTGTTATTGCTGACGAGGTCAAGATTATACCTTATGACCTTGACAGAGTGGAGAAGGAGCTGGCTAGTGGAGAATACGCTATCTTTATGACCGAAGGGGGCGGTGCCCATATGGGTGGTCAGATTCCAATAGATGATGACTTTGTTCGGGCGCTGCCTGCTCTTAGCCAAAAGTATGGCACTGTTTGGCTTCTTGATGAAGTAGTTACTAGCTTTCGGGATTCCCCGGGGGGCTGGCAGGCTACAATAGGCGTCCACCCTGATTTGACTACCCTGGGTAAGTGTGTGGGTGGAGGGTTGGGTGTCGGAGCTATAGCCGGTCGGGCTGATATTATGGGCGTTTTCAGCCCCAAGACTCCGCCTGAACGGCGAATCATCCATACCGGGACTTGGAATGGTAATCCTCTCACTTGCGCGGCTGGTGTTGCCGCCTGTAAGCTCTATAGGAGCGGTGAGGTTCAAAGAAAGACTGCCCAGCTTGCTGCTTATCTTCGGCAGAGAGGTAATAAGGCTCTGAAAGAGCGAGCCATTAATGGTCGTCTCTATAGCAGGTCCATTGTCCACCTCTACCTTGGCCCGATTGACTATGAACCGTCTGACGATACTCTGCCACCTACCAAGGATATTCGGAAGATTATGAATCCAGCAATGATGCCCATACGGATTCGACTGGGTCTTCACTTGCTTCAGCGTGGTATTGCTACTATGTCGGGGAGGTTCTTTATCCTTTCAGCGGCTCATACTGAACAGGATATTGACCAAACAATCCAGGCCTTTGGTGACTCTCTTGATGCTATGATTGCCGAGGGCAGCCTAAGCAAAGCCTAAGGAGTGATAAATGGTTGAGGATACGCTGAATACAGAGGAACTGAAGGGTAAAATCGGCATAGACTGGGAACCCGTGGTATGTAACATTGAGAAGGGGATGATACAGCGGTTTGCTCAGGCTATAGATGACCCCAATCCCCTGTGGCAGGATGAAGAGCATGCTAGGAGAAGCAGGTATGGTAGCATTATTGCTCCCCCTACCTTTATCCAGACTGTAGGTTGGGGCCAATTTGAAAAGCAATTTCAGCTTCAAGTAGCACCATTGCTTAGTGGAGGCAGACTTAACGGTGGTGTTGAGCTTGAGTATTATCAGCCGGTTAGACCGGGTGATACAATAACTGTTATCACTAAGATTGCTGATGTGCGTGAACGGCAAGGCAAGAAGATGGGCAAGATGGTGTTTGTAACTTTTGAGAAAACCTATAAAAATCAGACGCAGGAACTGATAGCCAAATGCCGGCAAATAGCTATTTGGTATCAGATAGGGGTAGAGCATGACTGAGCAGCTCTACTACGAAGATATAGTGGCAGGTAGTGAAATCTCCCCTGTGGTCAAACAAGCTACCACCCGTCAGCTGGTAATGTGGGCAGGGGCATCGGGTGATTATCACGAGATTCATTATGATAAGGATTTTGCTCAGAGCCGGGGTCTGCCCGGTGTTATTATTCATGGTCAGCTAGCCGGCAGTTTCCTTGGCCAACTAATAACTGACTGGATGGGGGAGCAGGGTAGCCTCAGGAAGCTGACTTGTAGTTATCGGGGTATGAACTTTCCCGGTGAGGTTATTACCTGCAAGGG
The DNA here is from genome assembly GCA_030640495.1 of Dehalococcoidia bacterium. Lineage (GTDB taxonomy): Bacteria > Chloroflexota > Dehalococcoidia > Dehalococcoidales > DAOWJH01 > DAOWJH01. The sequence continues at coordinate 2,893 of DAOWJH010000098.1, forward strand.
GAAGGTAAGTAAGAAGTATGTTGAAGATGGGGAGCATTGTGTGGAGTGTAGCCTCTGGGTAGAGAATCCACAAGGAGAGAAGACAGTATTAGGTATGGCTATTGTTGCTCTACCAACCAGGGGTTGAGGATTATGATTTAGTAACCCTATCCCCTTTATCCCCTTCCCCTTATTAAGGGGAAGGGGAAGATTATTTTTGAAGGGGCTTCGCCCCTTCACTCTTCCCTAACAAATTACTTCCTTGTCTAGCCCCTGTTTGCTGTTTCTCCCACTGTTTACGGTGGAGTTCCATAAGTACGAAACTAAAGCCATCTTTCACCAGATGCCCATACGGGGTGAAGCCGCATTTGTTGAAGCACTTCTGAGCCTCAGTGTTTGAGTCAAGGGTCTTCAAGTAGATTCGTTTAAGGTTCGTCTGGTGGAAAATATAATTGACCAGGGTGGTTACTGCATCGGTACCATAGCCCTTGTCCCAGTAGGCGCGGTTACCAATCATAATTCCTAGTTCAGTTTCGCCTTTAGCCTCATTAACGTCATAATATATGCAGTTGCCAATGTGCTGACCGTCTAGGGTTTCTATAGCCAACGGGTGTCGGGTTGAGGGGGGGTAGCGCAGCTCACTGGCATAGGCTGATAGATACTGGGGGAAAGTGGTATTTAGCGGTGGGATAGCATCAAGCCGAGCCAGCTCAGGGTCTGTTCGCCAGGTGTAGTCGTCCAGGGCATCGGCTAATCTTTTATCACGGAGTATAATTTTAGTACCGGTAATCATGTTAAAAATTAAAAGATTCCTATTTGATTAGCTTTGCTTTGTTTTTCTAGTTATGTTAACCTTGCGGGTTTAAACCCTGAAAGAAAGCGGGTCTTCCCCTGCCTCCAGTTCCTGCAAAGCCTGCTCCGCTGCCTGATGAATTGCCTCACTGGAGTTATTTAAGCAATGTTGCAGGTGTTCTTTAGCCTCGGTACCACCTATTTTACCCAGCGCCTGGATAGCGGCCAGCTGGACATCAGTGTCAGGGTCTTTGATAAGCTCTATGAGATGGGGGGCGGCTTCTGCTTCTCCCAGTTCGCTGCATGCCCTGACTGCTTCGTAGCGTATCTCGGCGTCAGCACTGGCTAGCTCCTTGAGCAGTGTGGGCAGCCATGAGCAGTCGCAGTTTCTACCCATAGCATAAATGGCACTGATTCTAAGTTTAGAGTTATGGCTCTGATAGGCATTCATGATGGCTTCCTTTACCTGGGGGAGACTTAACGGGGCAGTTGCCTCCAGGGCTCGGCGTCTGACCTCTACAGGCTTGCTGTTATCATCAATGGTAGTGAGTAGGGCGTGGCATAACCGGGATGTATGGCAGGAGCGCAGCTTTTCATGCTCGGCTAACATAGCGAACTTGCCCAGCGCTGTAGCTGCTGCCGCCTGGACTTTCTCCGAGCTATCTTGCTCAAGTAGATGAATCAGGGGGTTGATTAGGGATGGCTCATCATTCTCCCACAGACCCTCAATAGCCTTGCATCGCACCTCAGCATCCTGGTCTTTCAGGCAGCCTCTGAGGATGCTATCAAAGTTGAGCTCAAGGTTATCCTCAGCCAGCTCAACCAGCCGATACACAATTTGCCGCCGCCGTTTTGGTTCCATTGCTGCCCATGCCTGTTCAAAAACCGTCAGCTCTTCTGAGTTCAGGTTTGATAGGTCAATTAGCTTTGAATTGAGCAGTGACTGGCTACTGTTACCCAGGTCAGCAATGGTCTCCTCAATAGGCGATGACATATCAGGTTGCATAGTCCTACTCCTCTTCCTCCTCTTCTTCTTCGCCGTGTTCCCAGATAGGCTCGGTGAAGTAGTCTATATACTCTCCCATTGCCTCAGCCGCTACCTGTTTCAGTTTCTCTCTTGTCTCACTGGCTAGCTGAGCCAGCTCAGCCATATCAATTTCAATACCCAGCATTTTAGTCAGGACCTTGACTATAGCCAGGGCAGCCATCGGGTTCTGTATTCGGGTGGCATACATAGGCACTTCACCCAGTAAACAGGCAGCCTCACTATTCCTCTCTTTAGCTACGCCCAGCAGTAGTCCATTTAACCCGGCAATGTGAAGGTTGCCCCTCTGCACCAAATCATATTTTTCTAAATCCTTGGCTACCTGCTGGCTGGTGGCTACCCCCCATACTCTGGGCAGTTCGGTGTGGTGAATACGAGTCAGAGCTGCGGCGCAGGTGTATATTCTCTTAACCTGGAACCTTTCCCCAACATCAAGGACACAGTTGGCTAGCTCATATCCCTTGGCTGATGGTTGGTCATCACCGATGAATAGTATTACATCGCTCCCCTCGCCTTTATTTTTCCAGTAGTAGAACTTGCTCTGCGGGAACTGTGGTGCTTCTACCACATTGTCCTTAACCACCACCCCGATGGGGTCAAAGAAATGGGAAGGCTCAATTTCAGCCAGTTTTTTAAAGTCCAGCTTTCTTTCCAGATAGGTAGCCACTATGATAGATACATTGCCAATGCCGGGCCAGCTAGCCAGCATACTCGGTGAATTAAGTTTTGGTCGGGCATAAAGCTTGACTAAGTCTTTCATTTTATCAACCTCACCCCCTTTATCCCCCTCTCCTTCGAAGGAGAGGGGGAGCGGAGGTTTTGAAGGGGCTTCACCCCTTCAATCTTTCCCTTTTAGTTTTTATTAGGTGACCCTATCCCCTTCATCCCCTTCCCCTTATCAAGGGGAAGGGGATAAAGGGGATAGGGTCACCTAATTAAAAACTAAAAGGAAAGATTGAAGGGGCGAAGCCCCTTCAAAACCTCCGCTCCCCCTCTCCTTCAAAGGAGAGGGGGGATGAAGGGGGTGAGGTTGATAAAATGAAA
>DAOWJH010000038.1 GCA_030640495.1 Dehalococcoidia bacterium
CTACTTTATCAGGGCAAGGCTGAAATGCTGGAGGATGGCTCGGGGTTTATCCACTCAGTCAGCTCTATCTTCTCCCTGCCTTCAGTAATCCGATTGGCTTATATGATTAAGCGTCCCCGTCCTGAGAGGAAACTAACTCGCCTTGAGATTTTCAACCGTGACCAGTACACCTGCCAGTATTGTGGTAAGGAAACTCGGCAACTCACCTTAGACCATGTCATCCCACGACATCGTAATGGCCATCATACCTGGGAAAATGTTGTCGGTGCTTGCATACCCTGTAATCGTCGTAAGGCGGGCAGAACCCCTGAGCAGGCTGGGATGAGATTACTTCACCGTCCTTCCCCCCCACGCGGTAACACCCTTTTTTACATCCCCTACCACTACTCACAAACCCAGAGTAAATGGCAGAAATACCTCCCCCAATGACCATCTGATTGACGAGCTAATCTAATATAGTAACCTCATTGATAGACAATTCCACCCTCGCTCCACCTTCCATCTCAACCAATACCGTTTCCTTCAGTGGGTTACCGCTGACTACACTAGCTACCCCCGTAGGGGTAGACACTCGCTGACCCTCTTTAGGCAACCTCCCCTTTATAGTGTGGTATTGCTCACTCTCATAGCCTAAGCAGCATAGCAAGCGACCACAAACACCTGAAATCTTCATCGGGTTAAGGGGCAAATCCTGTTCCTTTGCCATCCTGATAGAAACAGGGGCAAACTCACTTAAGAAACTCATGCAACATATGGGGCGACCACACCTGCCAAAGCCACCCATCAGCTTGGCTTCATCCCTGGGCCCTACCTGTCGTAGCTCCACCCGTACTTTGAAACGGCTGGTTAGCTCCCGAACCAGCTCACGGAAATCAACCCTCTCACCAGCACTGAAGAAAAAGTTAAGGCGATTACCATCAAGGTTGTATTCAGCAGATAGCAACTTCATTGGCAGATGTAGTTTAGCAATCAGCTTACTACACTCAGCTAGAGCTTCCCTTTCCTTGTCTTCAAATTCCTGAGCCCGCTTAATATCCTCAGCTTCTGCCTTGCGCACCACTGGCTTTAAGGGCTTGGCTATCTCACTGACCAATACCTGCTTGGGAGAAATAACCACATGCCCCAACTCCGGACCACGCCCCGTGTTGACAACTACACAGTCATTTATCTCTAAGTCAATACCTGCCGGGTCAAAGTAGTATACTCTACCAGCTCTCTTAAAACGTATCCCAACAATCTCAGGCATGCTTTACCGAAACACCCTCCTCTCTTCTAGGCATACTAAGCATTAATACCTCCAGCACCAGACGTGGATTGGCATTCTCTCTGAGCTGCTCCCCGGCCGCCTGAATACCATTAATAAAAGCTCTTATTTGAGCCAGACTAAAACCCCTTACCCACTCAATAAGTGTGGCTTCCAGGTCAATATTAGTAATAGTATCACTGCAGCCTACCTTAACCAACAAAAGGTCACGCCACCAGTCAAGCCACAAATCTAATATCTCCTGAACTGACTCCCTCCTGTGGCTAAACTGGTCTACCAACTGGGCAGCGTAGGCAAAGCGTTGTTCATAATTAGCCCCGATAACGTCAAGCAGTCTTTTCAACTGCTCAGCACGCTGCTGGAGCAAATCACCATCAACAGCCGCTGATACTGCCCAGCCCAGACAGCCATGGGAAAGCCTAGCCAGAAGTTTAGCCTTTTGTGGTTCAATACCCCAGCGACTATTAAGGGCAGCCTCTACTTCGGTAGCTGCCAGGGGAAGCAACTCCAGCCGTTGACAGCGAGAAATCACTGTGGCTGGAAGGAACTTGTCTTTTGTGGTTAGCAGTATAAAGATTACCCTGCCTACAGGCTCTTCTAAGGTCTTAAGCAAGCAGTTAGCCGCTTCATTTGATAGTAGCTCAGCCCCGTTAATAATGAATACCTTATACCTACCTTCAAATGGCGGCAGGCTGGCTGAGTGTTGCATTTGTCTAACCTGGTCAATGCCAATTTCTGCCCGGGGCTTGGCCTCAACTGAATCACCGTTTGTAGTCAGACCTATAATCTGGACATCAGCGTGCTTAGCTAAAACTATTTTCTGGCAAGAATCACATACCCCACATGGAGGGTCAGATGCCTCACAGTTTAACGCCTTAGCTAAATCCAGAGCCAGAGTCATTTTACCCACATGAGGTGGACCAACCAAAAGGTAAGCATGAGCCACAGCCTCCCCCTCCAGGCTACGCTGGAGTAAAGATACCAACTTGCTTTGCCCAACTACCTGCCACAAACTAGAGTCTCCTCTAACTAAACTAAATCACATCTGGTCAGGTCGTCAAGGGTCTCCCGTCGCCGAATAAGGCGTGCCTTGCCTTCTTTGACCAGAATAATAGCTGGCTTAAGTGAAGCGTTATAGTTACTTGCCATTGGCAGACAATAAGCCCCACAATCAGCTATTGCTATGATGTCACCCGCTGAAACCGGAGGCAGATTAACATCATTACCCAGTATATCACCCGATTCGCAAAACTTGCCAGCAATGGTAACCTTCCCTGCCTCCGTTTCCGACATCTTATTAGCTACCACAGCCTCATATTTAGAGCCATAAAGGGCAGGGCGGATATTGTCAGCCATACCACCATCTACCGAGACATAGCACCTGACACCTGGTATATCCTTCACCACACCC
>DAOWJH010000077.1 GCA_030640495.1 Dehalococcoidia bacterium
CATTTAGGAAGGCTACCGGGTCTATATTTATGGTAATCATTATTCCTCCAACAAATTAAAATATTATGGTGACCCTATCCCCTTTATCCCCTTCCCCTTATCAAGGGGAAGGGGAAATTTGTTTTTAGAGGGGCTTCGCCCCTCTATAACTCCCTGCAACAATCCCCCCAATAAAATCTGGGCTGCCTTTTTATCCAGAGGCTTATTATTATTGCCGCACTTCGGTGAGTGGATACAGCTAGGGCAGCCATCCTGACACCGGCACTCTGCAATTGCCTTCAGTGTAGCCTGCCATAATTCCACCACTAAGTCAAAGCCCTTCTCGGCAATGCCGATGCCACCGGGATAGGCATCATAAATAAATATCTGGGCCTTCCCTGTATCAGGATGGAACGGAGTGGATACGCCACCAATATCATTACGGTCACAGAGGGCAAATAAGGGAAGGATACTGATAGCGGCATGCTCAGCAGCATGTAATCCGCCGGCAAAGTCTAGTTGCTTCTTAACCAGTCGGCTAGTAACCTCAGGTGGCAGGTCAAACCACAGGGCAATAGTAGGAAAGTGGCAGGGCGGCAGATTCAGGGGCTCCTCTCCAATTACCTCCTCGGTAAATTGTGCCTTCTTCCTGAAGCCAACCACGGTAGTAGTAACCTCTACCTCGCCTAGGTATACCTTTGTCTGCCCACAACTCTTATTGTGGATTACCTTGACAATGCGCAAATCGGTGATTTCTTTAGCCTGGGTATAGTAAGAAGCTGTAGTCGGCTCTGCATAGGCAGTTCGGTTAGCCAGGTCAAGCTCGGTGACCAGATATGACTCCCCCTGATGGAGGTAAATAGCCCCGGGATGCACTCGGGAAAAAGCAGTACTAGCCTCTATAGTCTCCAGCAAGGAGTTAGTTGAGGTATCTAGCAGGGCAAAATTTTCCCCTGAGATGGAACGAATATTGATGCTTTGAGCTGGGTAGGCGATAGTTGGTGAAAGATACCACTTGCCATTGCTTTCCCGGAGTAAGCCATGCCTTTCCAGCTCCGCCCTTTCCCGGTTTAAGGCAGAACCAAAAAATCTCTCATCACCACTACCAAGTGGTAATTCCCAGGCAGCACACAATAGATGACCTCTTAAAATATAGGGGTTATCGGGATTAACCAGAGCATTCTCAAAGCTCTTCTGAAAAAAGTAGCCAGGATGGCGCATAAAATACTGGTCCAGAGGATTATCCAGCCCGATAAGAAAGCTCAGAGACCTGTCTTTACCTCTGCCGCTCCTACCTGCCTGTTGCCAGGTGCTAGCAATACTTCCCGGATAGCCAGTAAGCACCGTTGCCTCTAGGTCACCAATATCTATGCCTAACTCTAAAGCGGTAGTGGCAACCACTGCTAAAAGCTGTCCACTAAATAGCTCCCGTTCTATTTGACGCCGTTCCTGGGGGAGATAACCAGCCCGGTAAGCCTTGATTTGCTTTGCCAAGGCTGGATTGACCTCGGCTAACTTCCGCCTTGAATAAGTATAAATAAGCTCAGTTAGCCGACGAGTATGAGCAAAGGTCAAACTGCGGATATTATGGCTCACCAATTCAGTAAGTAAGCTCGTAGCTTCACTATTAGCGCTGCGTCGGACGCTCCTCGCCTCATCTATGATTGGAGGATTCCAAAAGACAAAATCCTTGCCCCCGTGAGGAGAGCCATCATTACTAACCACCTCAAAAGGCAAACCTACCAGCCTTTCTGCATGCTCACCAGGATTAGCTATAGTGGCTGAGCAGCAAATGAATTGAGGACTTGACCCATAGAGTTGACATAGCCGGCGCAGGCGATGTAACACACAGGCGACATGCGAACCAAAAACACCACGATAAATATGGGCTTCATCTACTACCACATACCTCAAGTGCTTTAATAGCCTTGACCAAGATTGATGATTAGGCAATATCCCAATATGGAGCATATCGGGATTGGTAAGTATTATCCTGGCTCGTTTCCTTATCTCAGACCGTTCAGCCTGTGGAGTATCACCATCAAAGGTAGCCAGCTCCCCCAGCTTAAATAAGCGGGGGCAGAATAGCTCCAGTAAACCACGCAACTGGTCCTGAGCCAAGGCTTTAGTTGGGAAGAGGTAAAGGGCGCAGCTAAACCGTTCCGTTAAAAGTGCCTCTAATACGGCAATGTTATAGCACAAGGTCTTACCACTGGCACTTGAGGTTGCCACCATCACATTCTTGCCCTGTCGGGCATAATTTATAGCCTCGGCTTGATGGATATAAAGAGGTAATAGCCCGTGCTCATTGATGCAATCTTGAAGACTACTAACCAGAGGCCTGTCTAATTCAGCACAATTGGCGTCACGGGGTGGAATATGCTCAATATGGACAATCTGACCGCTATAGGAAGGCTGAGTGGTAAGATGATGAAGGAAGACCGAGGTATCCATTATGGCTCCCCTAGCTAAACAGGTAGGATCTCAATTTCGTAGTTAAGTATCTCTATCTCAAAACGACTGTTAGTGATAAAGCCCACCACCTTTGATAGGACTTCGTTAGTATACCGCTTATTATTGCTAACGCAACAAATCCCCAACGTAGCCAATTGCCACAAATCCTGGTCGTCAACCTCGGCAATGGAAACATTGAATTTATTCTTTACCTGGGTAGTAATGGATTTCAATACCTGTCGCTTACCCTTAAGGGATAGATTTTCAGGTAAACGAAGGCTCATCCTACATACACCAACATTCATGACAATATATAGTCGCTAATAACCTGCTGAATTAAGTTTAGCTTGCCCAAAAGCGCTGCCTAGAAATACTGGTGACTCAGGTGAGAAAGAGAAACAAGTTGCTGATTTCTACAAAGCAAAACCTAAGCAGTCTCTCGCTGCTTAGCGTAGCACTCGCGGCAATAAACGGGGCGCTCTTCCCTAGGCTCAAAAGGTACTGTGGTTTCTTTGCCACAATCAGCACAGACTACAGAAAACATCTGTCGTGGCTGATTATAGCTACCGCGGCGGTCTTTTCGGTGAGCAACTCGGCATTCCGGACAGCGACTAGGTTCATTTTGTAATCCGTGCGATAAATAGAACTCTTGCTCGCCGGTGGTAAAAATGAACTCTTGCCCACAATCACGGCACACCAGGGTCTTGTCTGCCAGAGCCATTACTGCACCTCCTTTAGTATTTTGTTACCCCTTGTCTCCGATGCAGTCTCCTGGCTCCCAAACCCTTTGCCGAATCACCATAACTTCTAATCCTATTTACCTCAGGACCCCCGTACCCTAAACATAGTTCAAGCTAAGAAACAACACTGAACCAAGGTATCTAATGTAATCTTTACTATATACCATCCGAGTGAGCAAGTCAAGGCTAAAAATAGCCCTATATGAATTTACAGCCACCTAGACTTATGTTATAATCTTTCGGGGTATCGGAAATAATACAAGTTTAGTAAAGAACAAGAGGCGCAACTTGGACAAAGAAAAGAAGACGGACATAATCAACAAATTTGAGTTACATAAAGGAGACACAGGTTCGACTGAGGTTCAGATAGCCCTGCTTACAGATAGGATAAGCCAGTTAACAGGGCACATGGCGGCTAATCGCCATGATTACAGCACACAACGCAGTTTACTTAAGCTGGTCGGACACCGAAGACGGCTATTAGCTTACCTGAGCAAAGAAGATGTAGCCCGCTATCGCAGCCTGATTACCAGGCTTGGTCTACGCAAGTAAAACCTTCAATAAGGAGGAGTTATTGTTAAAATCTCATTCTTTTGAGTGTGAGGTTGGGGGTAGAGTCCTTACTATAGAGACGGGAAAACTCGCCGGGCAGGCGAGTGGAGGAGTAGCTGTTCGCTATGGAGACACTGTGGTTCTGGTTACTGTCTGCGTTAGCAATGAACTACGAGAGGGAATAGATTTTCTACCATTAACCATTGATTATGAAGAAAGACTATATGCTGCCGGCAAGATTCCAGGTGGCTTTATCAGGAGAGAAGGACGCCCCAGTGAAGAAGCAACCCTAGCCAGTCGGCTTACCGACCGCCCCCTGCGTCCGCTTATGCCTAAGGGGTGGCGTAATAACATTCAGCTTATAATTACCGTCCTTTCTGCTGACCAGGAAAATGACCCTGATATTCTAGCTGTCATCGGCGGCTCAGCTGCTTTATCAATATCAGAGGTACCATTTGAAGGTCCAGTGAGTGCTGTTCATATTGGCTATTTTAATGACGAGCTACTATTAAATCCAACCTTAGCCCAGCTTGAAAGCAGCCTGCTTGACCTCGTTGTAGCCAGTACCAGAGAAGCAGTAGTAATGGTAGAAGCGGGGGCTAGTGAGGTTTCGGAGGATATTGTTGCCCAGGCTATTAAATTCGGTCATGAAGTAAACCAAGATATTATTAAGCTCCAGGAGCAGCTCCAGCAGGCTTGCAGTAAACCCAAGATGGAATCCCCTATCGCTGAGGCTAATCCCGATATAATAACAGCGATTTCACCCATCGTTGATAAAAAGCTTACCCAGGCCTTAAGCACACCAGCCAAACCACAGCGTGAACAGATACTCAGCGATTTGCAGAAGGAGCTAGTGGACAGCCTGGGAGAGTCATTCCCCGAGGAAGATATACTCTCTGCTTTTCAAACCAAGGCTAGAACTGGAATAAGAACTAATATCCTTGATAAGGCACAGCGTATTGGTGGTCGTGGCCTTAAAGATATCCGACCCATTAGTTGCGAAGTAGGACTTCTACCGCGGACTCATGGCTCAGCCCTATTCACCAGGGGAGAAACACAAGTGCTGGCAATCACTACATTGGGTCCTATCAAGAAAGAGCAGCAACTTGATGGGCTGGGTATAGAGGAGACCAAGCGCTTCATCCACCACTACAATTTCCCCCCCTTCTCCACTGGTGAGGTAAAGCGGGTAGGTACACCCGGTCGCCGTGAAATTGGACACGGTGCTCTGGCAGAGCGAGCTATTATTCCTGTGCTGCCGAAGGATGAAGATTTCCCCTATACCATTCGCCTTGTCTCTGAGGTTCTTAGCTCCAGCGGCAGTACATCTATGGCTAGTGTTTGCGCTAGTAGCCTATCCCTGATGGATGCTGGAATACCAGTAAAGAGAGCAGTAGCCGGCACAGCTATGGGCTTGGTTACTGATGAGACAGGTAACTACGCTATTTTGACTGATATTGAGGGCATAGAGGATGCTTATGGTGATATGGACTTTAAGGTAGCTGGCACTACTGAGGGCATTACCGCTCTGCAGCTAGACACTAAGCTCAAGGGTATAAGTTTGGAGATTATAGAAAAGGCGCTGTATCAGGCTGGAGAGGCTCGCCTATCTATTCTGGAAATAATGCAGCAAACAATCAGCTCCAGCCGACCTGAACTCAGCCGCTATGCGCCGCGAATGCATAAAATAATGATTGACCCTGATAAAATTGGTAGTGTAATCGGCACCGGAGGTAAAACAGTCAGGTCAATAATTGATGAAACCAAAACAACCATTGATATTAACAATGATGGTACAGTCCTTATCGGCTCACCTAATGAGGAAGCAGTCCGTAAAGCCATTGAAATCATAGAAAGTCTAACCAAGGAAGTAGAAGTCGGCAGTGTCTATACCGGAAAAGTAACCCGCTTGATGAACTTCGGTGCCTTTGTTGAAATCTTGCCTGGTAAGGAAGGATTGGTTCACATTAGCGAACTGGCTGACTATCGGGTAGATAAGGTTGAGGATGTTGTTAAAGTGGGCGATGAGATTATGGTTAAAGTACTTGATATTGATAATATGGGTCGGATAAACCTGTCACGACGAGCTGTGCTTGAAAAACCTTCTCAGATGCCTGGGGCGAGGGTAGAGGATTCATCATCTACAGACTACCCATTTAAAAGACAGAGTAAGGCTCGTCCCCCTATGAGTAAGCGGTATCAAAAGAAGTGAATCAGCGGAAGAGAAAAATGCTCTCCTTTAGCCGAGAATGTTATATGCCAGGTGTTATACTAGCCATTAAGGAAGTAGGCAGGAATGAAGAGCTAGTCTATGGTCTAGATACTCTGCTTGGTTTACAGGGGGGAGGTAATGGGGGGGTATAGACTGGCTATTGTCGGTGCCACCGGGCTGGTAGGACAGGAGTTCAGCAAGGTCCTAGAGCAACGTAACTTCCCTGTTGACTCAATTCAGCTTTTAGCCTCAGACCGTTCAGCAGGTAAGAGGCTATTTGTCACTCACCAGGAGATTGAAGTCAAAGAGACTGTTCCCGAGTCCTTTAAGGGAATAGATATTGCCCTTTTCTCGGCTGGGACTGAGGTTAGTCGCTACTTCTCACCTATAGCTGCTCAATCAGGGGCAGTAGTTATTGATAATAGCTCCGCTTTTAGAATGATGCCTACAGTCCCTCTGGTAGTACCTGAGGTCAACCCCGAAGACATTAAGTGGCATAAGGGGATTATAGCTAATCCAAATTGCTCCACTATTCAAATGGTAGTGGCTCTACACCCACTACACAAGGTTAATCCTATCAGGCGCATTATCGTCGATACCTACCAGGCAGTGTCAGGCACAGGTTCACCAGCAGTGGACGAGCTAACAGCGCAAGCCAAGCAGGTACTGGATGGGCAAACCACTATCCCCCATGTTTATCCTCATCAAATCGCCTTCAATGTGCTGCCAGAAATAGATGTTTTCCTAGATAATGACTACACTAAAGAAGAATGGAAGTTGGTGGAAGAAACAAGGAAAATAATGCATGCTGATGATATAGCCATTTCGGCTACCTGTGTGCGAGTTCCGATATTTACCGGGCATAGTGAGGCGGTCAATATAGAGTTCTCTCAGCCTATGCCTCCCGACAAGGCACGGCGTATCCTTGCCCAAGCCCCAGGGGTTAAGGTATTAGATGACCCAGCGGTTAGTCTTTATCCTCAGCCGTGGTCAGCAGCCGGCACTGATGAGGTTTTTGTAGGCCGCATTCGTAGAGATGCTTCTCACCCCAGTGGCTTAGCTATGTGGGTTGTGGCTGACAATCTACGAAAGGGAGCTGCCCTAAACACTGTCCAGATTGCTGAAGAAATGGTCAAAAGAGATTGGATACATCCCTGGAGGTAGAAGATGGAAAAACTGGGACGATTGCTGACAGCAATGGTAACCCCATTTAACCAAGAAGGGGTGGTTGATTATAAACAGGCTAAGAAGTTAGCTTTAGCCTTGCTAAGCTCAGGGAGTGACGGGTTGGTAGTCTCAGGCACAACCGGGGAATCGCCCACACTCACCGGGGAGGAGAAACTATGCTTGTTCACTGAGGTGAAATCAGCAGTGAACAAACAGGGGACAGTAATAGCCGGCACCGGTAGCTCTAGTACAGCCCAGAGCTTGGGGTTGACCAAAGAGGTTGAGCGAATCGGGGTTGATGCCTGCCTGTTAGTAGTTCCTTACTATAATAAACCTACTCAAGAGGGCTTATATCAACACTTTAAGACTATTGCTCAGGGCACTAATTTGCCCTGTATCCTTTACAACGTGCCATCACGCACTGTTACTAACCTATCAGCCGACACGATTATCAAACTAAGCCAGATAGATAACATTATCGGGATAAAGGAAGCTAGTGGTAACCTAGACCAAATTTCCAAGATTATTAGTAATACAGGAGAGGATTTTTTCGTCTGGAGTGGCAATGATAGCGATACCCTGCCCATAATAGCCTTAGGTGGCTACGGAGTGATTAGCATTGCCTCACACCTTGTTGGTAACCAAATCAGGGAAATGATTAACCATATTACTGCTGGTAGAGTTGATAAGGCTGCCAGCATACACCGCTATCTTTTACCCCTGGTTAATGCTCTATTTGTTGTATCCAACCCTATTCCGGTTAAATATGCGGTTAATTATGTAGGCTTTAATGTGGGCAAGCCACGCCTGCCCCTTACTGAGCCTGATGAAAAAACAGCCGCCTTCATCACGGACACGCTGAAAAACTATAAGATTGACCTGGCGGTATAAGAGCCAAAATCTTTAGCCTTTATTACTAAACAGGGGTAATAGAGGTTATTTACCCGCTTGTGGTGAGGTTGATAAACAGCTTTACAAGATAGGCATCTTGTCAATGGTCTGTTCCCGTCTCGGTCCTACACAGATGAGATTAACCGGACTAGAAATAATTTCTTCCAACCTGGATACATATTGGCGAGCTTCAGCAGGCAACTGCTCAAATTGCCGAATATCAGTGATGGGAGTCTGCCACCCGGGTAGCTCCTCATA
>DAOWJH010000022.1 GCA_030640495.1 Dehalococcoidia bacterium
TCACAGAAGAACCTAAAGTAAGCAAGGAGGAACCCCAAGCCAGCGTCACAGAAGAACCTAAAGCAAGCAAGAAGAAAGCCAAGGCTAGCGTCACAGAAGAACCAAAAGTAAGCAAGGAGGAACCCCAAGCCAGCATCACAGAAGAACCTAAAGTAAGCAAGAAGAAAGCCAAGGCTGGCGTCACAGAAGAACCCAAAATAAGCAAGGAGAAACCCCAAGCCAGCATCACAGAAGAACCTAAAGCAAGCAAGAAGAAAGCCAAGACTGGCGCCACAGAAAAACCAAAAACAAGCAAGGAGAAAACTGAAACATGAAAGAACTAATAGAATACATTGCCAAATCAATAGTCAATGCGCCTGATGATGTGGTAGTTACTGAGGAAGAGAGTGAGCAAGGCATAACGCTTAAGTTGCAGGTTGCTGATGACGATAAGGGAAGGGTTATCGGCAAGCAAGGCCGGATAGCTGAAGCCATGCGCACCCTAATCAGGGTTAAAGCAGCCAAACAAGATACCAGAGCCACCCTTGAGATTATCTAGATAAGAATCTAAGTGGTAAGGTTGATAAGCAACACCTCAATAACTCCATAGCCAAGGATAGCTTAGAAACAGGACAGTTAGCCCTCCAGAATCAGAGATGAAACCGTCTAAGCGGGGATTTATAACTATTGGCCAAATCCTAGCCCCGTGGGGTATCAGCGGTCAGTTAAAGGTAGAGGTAGTAACTGATTTTCCTCAACGCTTTGCCCCTTGTTCAAAGGTTTATATTAACCGACAGCCCATGAATATTGAGAGCACCAAGTGGCATAAAGGTAAGGCAATTATTAAGCTTGACACAATTGATAGCATTGAAGGTGCTCAAAGGCTGCAGGGGCAACCAATAGAAATACACCATAGCCAGCTTCAGCCCCTACCCAAGGGGCAATACTACCATTTTCAACTCATTGGGCTAGAGGTATGGACAACCCAAGGAAAGCTGGTGGGGAACATCACTAAAATTCTAACCGCAGAGAGTAATGATAACTATGTAGTCAAGGGGAACGAGGGTGAGGTTCTTATTCCTGCCATTGAGGATGTAGTGAAATCTATTGACCTTAATAAGGGGTGCATAATTATTGAGCCTATTGAGGGATTGCTAAGTTTAAATCAAAAAACGACTAATAAAGGCAGCCGCCATATTCAATAGGTTATCATTGTATTAGCTGAGTTTAGATTCCGGCTTTCTTTTTCTTCCTCTTCTCCACTACCTTGAGGCGAGTGAGGGAACGGCGCAGTGCTGCCTCAGTTCGAGCTGCATCCACTCCAGGAGCAGGGCGACTAAGTGCTTCCTCAGCACGGCGTTTTGCCTCCTCAGCCCGAGCGATATCAATTTCCTCAGCTTTCTCAGCAGCATCAGCCAGAACTATAACCCTATCCGGTCGCACCTCCAGAAAGCCACCAGAAATAGCTAAGAAGAACTCCTCCCCAGCCTTCCTTACTCGCAGTTCACCGGCCTGTAATGCAGTCATCAATGGGGCGTGGTGGGGCAAGATTCCCAGTTGACCCTCAATGCCGGGGGCAACAACCACGTCCACATCCTCGGAGAAGACCACCCCCTCAGCGGTAACAATATCAAGCTTCATAGTCGCCATTGATTTATGCCTCTAACTTCTTGGCTGCCTCCACAGCCTCATCTATAGTCCCCACCATATAAAACGCCTGCTCTGGTAAATCATCGTGTTTACCTTCCAGGATTTCCTTAAAGCCACGCACTGTTTCCTCCACAGGCACATACCTTCCCTCTCTACCAGTAAAAACCTCAGTAACAAACATGGGTTGAGATAAGAACCTCTGTATTTTACGAGCCCGAGCCACAGTAAGCTTGTCTTCCTCACTTAGCTCCTCAATGCCCAATATAGCGATTATATCCTGGAGGTCTTTATAGCGTTGCAAGACCCGCTGTACTTCACGAGCTACTCTGTAGTGCTCCTCACCAATAATATCGGGGTCAAGTATGCGAGAGGTTGAGGTTAGCGGGTCTACAGCTGGATATAAGCCTTGCTCAGCAATAGACCGCTCAAGGGCAATAACAGCATCAAGGTGACCAAAAGTAGTAACTACGCCGGGGTCGGTATAATCATCAGCGGGAACATAGATAGCTTGAAAGGATGTAATTGAGCCGTGTTTGGTAGAGGTAATTCTCTCTTCTAAGGCGCCCATCTCAGTAGCCAAGGTGGGCTGATAGCCCACTGCTGAGGGCATCCGCCCCAGCAAAGCTGATACTTCCATACCAGCTAGGGTATAGCGATAGATATTATCAATAAACAGCAGGACATCCTGATGCTCAACATCACGGAAGTATTCAGCCATGGTTAGCCCAGTTAGTCCCACACGGAGGCGAACCGCCGGGGGTTCATTCATCTGACCAAAGACCATCACCGTCTTATTAATTACACCGGAAGCCTTCATTTCATTCCAGAGATCATTACCCTCACGAGACCTTTCTCCAATGCCGGAGAAAACAGAAAAGCCACCATGCTCAGTGGCAATGTTACGAATAAGCTCCATAATAATAACCGTCTTACCCACTCCAGCACCACCATAGGCACCTATCTTACCCCCTTTAGTAAAGGGGGTGATTAGGTCAAGAACCTTGAGTCCCGTCTCCAGGGTTTGGGTTGTTGTCTCCTGTTCCTGGAATGAAGGCGGGGGACGGTGAATTGGCAAGTATTCCGTAGCGTCAACAGGGCCAAGATTATCTATGGGCTCTCCCATAACATTAAACAGGCGGCCCAGGGTGGCTCGTCCTACCGGTACGCTGAGAGCTACCCCAGTATCTATGGCTTCGTTACCGCGCGTCAGCCCGTCTGTGGACGCCAAAGCCAGGCACCTGACCCAGTTATTACCCACATGCTCCTGAGCTTCAAGCACAATTTTGCCACCATTTACCGGAATCTCAATAGCATTGTAAAGTGCTGGCAACTCATCAGGTGGGAATTCAATATCAACCACCGTTCCTATCACCTGAGCTACTTTACCTTTGGCCATAATAACCTCCTTTACCTAAGTCAGAGCGGCGACGCCACCAATAATATCAAGAAGTTCATTAGTGATTACCTCCTGGCGGGTTTTATTATACAGGAGGGTCAAATCCTGAATAAGCTCGTTAGCGTTGTCGGTAGCATTTCGCATTGCCACCATTCTGGCTGACTGCTCACTGGCAATGGACTCTAGAATAGCGTGGTAAATCTGCATCTCAACAAAGCGGGGTAAAAGCTCACCTAACACGACAGCTGAACTTGGCTCATATATATAGTCTACATTCTGCCCCCGGGGTATAGGTGCTGGCTCAACAGGCAGTATTTGCTGCAGAATTGGTCTCTGGAGCATTGTGGAAACAAATCTGGTGTAGGCTAAGCAGACCAAGTCAATAATGCTGCTAGTGTAGTCGTCAATAATAATACGGGATATGGGCAGGGTATCAAGTAAGCTGGGTCGGTCGCCAAGCTGAGTAAACTCAGCCCGAATATGGCGACCATACCGCCTCATAAAATCAATCCCTTTGCGACCAACGCCGATAAGGGTAACGGGAACAGTCTGGTCTAGTACGAAGCTGGCGGTTAGCCGATTGATATTAGCATTAAGCCCGCCACACAAGCCACGGTCAGTGGTGATATGCACAATAGCGATTTTAGTTACTGGCCTACGCTGTAATAAGGGGTGCATTGGCTCACCTTGCTGGGGTAAAGCGGCTAAGTCAGCTAGCACCTGATGAATCTTCTCAGAGTAGGGTCGCCCGGCCAAGCCACGCTCCTGGGCTCGTCTCATCTTTGAGGCGGCAATCATCTCCATAGCCCTGGTAATCTTAGTCGTGCTCTGAATGCCGCGAATTCGGTGACGAATTAAGCGAATATTAGCCAATCTTTGACTTCACCCCCTTAGGTTTTCTATTTGGTAACCCTATCCCCCTTTGTCCCCCTTCCCCTTGACAAGGGGAAGGGGGAAATAATTTCTCTAGAGGGGCTGCGCCCCTCTAATACTCCCCTTGATTACTACTAGTGCAAAAACGGAGAGGAATAGTTTTTGAAGGGGCGTGGCCCGTTCAAGCCTCCGTTGATAAATAACCCAGCCCATCACGAGGGTTATGAGTATGCCATGCCCTGTTTAAACTCCAGGATGGCTGATTTTAGAGTCTGTTCATTCTCAGGGCTAATCTCTTTTTCTCCAGCAATCTTCTCACCTATCTCAGGGTGATTTGCTTGCATAAACCTATGGAAATCAGCTTCAAA
>DAOWJH010000002.1 GCA_030640495.1 Dehalococcoidia bacterium
AGCGCTATGTATGTAAGCCGCCTTAAACCCAGGGGGCAAGCATTAGCCGTATTAGCCCTGGATGAACCACTGCCCGAGGAGCAACAACAGCAAATACTATCCATCCCTGATGTCTATTCTGCCAAACTGGTAAAGCTGTAAGGGGGAGGTTAGGGGGCTACACCAGCCGATGGAAAACTAATCCGGCTGGTGCTTTGGGGTAAAAGTAGGTTGATTTCCTGGGCAGCCTGTCGCCAGCGTCAGCAACAGCTTTAACCACTGCGGGCGTAATCGGCTTTAATAGAAAGGCTAGCTGGTATTCCTGGTCTAATACCCTGTTTATGGCATCCAGCCTATCATAGCTATAGTCAAGGATTGCCTCCTCATCACTCAGTCCCAGCAACTTTTCCAGTATGATATGGTCAACAATACTAACATCCAGCCTCTTGTATAGCTCAGAATGAAAATAGGGCATCATCTGGCTAACAGCATCAAAGTCGCGCAGCCTCAGCATCAAAAGCTGCTCGGTAGTTAAGCCAAAAAGGATTAGCCTAATCCCGTCTGCCTCCATCAATAAATCATCAACTTGTAAGGTAATAGCCAAAGAGATTGTTTATTAACCTCACCCCCTTAATCCCCCTCTCCTTGAGAATTGAGAAGGAGAGGGGGAAGAGACTTTAGAGAGGGGCTTCGCCCCTCTCTTACCTACACTCCCCCTTCCCTTAATAAGGGAAGGGGGTAGGAGGATAGGTTACTAAAAAGACCTCAGTCAAATAATGCCTTTTATCTTTTTCACAGGTGTTTTACTATGTTATACTTATAAAAAAGCTTCGTATGAGTAATACATGAAGGATTTAGACAAGGTAAAAGGGGAAATAGAGCAACTAAGGGCTGAAATTAACCATCACAACTATCGTTATTATGTGCTGGATAGTCCTGAGATTAGCGATGCCGAATACGATGGGTTAATGAGGGAGCTGAAGGAACTGGAGGAGCAATATCCCCAGTTCCTGACCCCGGACTCACCGACACAGAGGGTTGGCGCCGCCCCGGTGGAGGCTTTCGGTGTAGTAGAACACCCCTTTCCCCTACTATCTTTAGGTAACGCTTTCTCTAAAGAAGAGCTACTAGCCTGGTATAGCCGAATCTCAAAGCTAACAGGTAAACAGCAATTCAACTTCGCCTGCGAGCATAAGATTGATGGGCTGGCGGTGGCTCTGAGCTATGCTAATGGTCAACTAACTATCGGGGCTACCCGAGGCGATGGTTTCCGGGGGGAAAACATCACCCAGAACCTGAGAACTATCAGGAGTATCCCTCTATCAATGCCAAAGGAAGCCCCAACCCGGTTTGAAGTACGGGGCGAGGTTTTTCTGCCCAAAGCCGGCTTTGATAAGCTAAACCAGGAACGGGCTGAGGAAGGATTACCCCTTTTTGCCAATCCCAGAAATGCGGCTGCCGGCTCAGTGCGCCAGCTTGACTCCCGTATCACGGCTAAGCGCCCGCTGGATATTTACATCTATATGTTGGGCTATGCTGAAGGCAAGCCAACCCCTGTAACCCAGTGGGAAACTATGGAATACCTCAAGTCCCTCGGTTTCAAGGTAAACCCTAATAACCGGCTGCTTAGTAGTATTGAACAGGTTGAAGAATATCACCACACCTGGGTGGAGAGAAGGGAGAGCCTGCCCTATGAAGTTGATGGCATCGTGGTTAAGGTAGATTCACTTGACCTGCAAAGACAATTGGGAGCTATAGGTCATGAGCCACGATGGGCTATAGCCTATAAGTTCCCGGCCATTCAGGGCACCACACGCCTGATAGATATTGGCATCAGTGTGGGCAGAACCGGCACCCTTAACCCTTATGCCATCCTAGAGCCGGTTTCGGTGGGAGGGGTAACTATTAAACAGGCAGCCCTGCACAATGAGGATGACATTAGACGCAAGGACATCCGTATTGGCGACACGGTTATTGTCCAGCGAGCCGGTGAGGTAATACCTGAGGTAATAGGGCCGGTAATAAGTAAGCGCACCGGCAAAGAAAAGGAATTTTCTCTCGAGGAGAAGGTTTTTGATACGGAGAAAAAGCGTCCGGCATGCCCTGAATGTAAGGCTGAAGTGATTAAGCCTGAGGGTGAGGTCATGTATTACTGCTCTAATGCTGCCTGCCCGGCCCAAATTCAACAGCGAATTGAGCACTTTGCTTCCCGGGGAGCTATGGACATCAGAGGGATAGGCGAATCGCAAAGTGCTATGCTGCTAAGAGAGGGGCTGGTTAAGGATGTAGCTGACTTATACGACCTTAGCCAAGAACAACTGGCTAGCTTAGAGAGGATGGGGGATAAGAGCGCTAACAATATTATAACCGCAATTAACAATAGTAAAAGGCAACCATTAGCCAGAGTCGTCTTTGGTCTAGGTATACGCCACATTGGTGGAGAGATGGCAGAGCTTCTAGCCAAACACTTCGGCAGTATTGATAATCTAGCCAAAGCCTCTCGGGATGACCTCACCCAAATTGCTACGGTCGGACCCAAAATAGCCGATAGTATTATTGCCTTCTTCAGGCAGGAAGAAAATCGTCGTATTATTGAGCGGCTGAAAACGGCAGGAGTCAGGCTGGAAGAAGCAGTTAAGCCCAAAGAGCTACCCCTAACTGGAAAGGAGTTTGTCATCACCGGCAGGCTAGAGGCACTTTCCCGGGATGAGGCAGAGGCAAGGATAAAAGCCCTCGGTGGCTCAACCAAAGACAATGTTACCCAGAAGACCAGCTATTTGGTGGTAGGGGCTGACCCGGGCTCTAAGTTAGCCAAAGCCCAGGCTCTGGGCATTGAGCAAATTAAAGAGGAGGAACTCCTTCAGCTTCTGGGGCAGAAAACCTGATATGAAGTTAATTGCAGGCTTGGGTAATCCGGGGCGGGGTTATGCCAACAACCGCCATAATGTGGGGTTCATGTGCCTCAACTATTTTGCCAAAAAGCAGGGTATCAGATTTGATAAAAAGCGGGGTAAAGCCCGGATTGGCATTGGTGAGATAGCTGGCACTAAAGTAGCCCTGGCTAGACCCCAGACCTATATGAACCTGAGCGGTCAGTCAGTATGTCTTCTGGTAAAGAAGTTTGATATTAACCTCAATGACCTTATTGTTATCCATGATGACCTTGACCTCCCCCTGGGCAAAATCCGCATCCGCCAGGGTGGTGGCTCAGCTGGACACAAGGGGGTTAACTCCATCACTACTGAATTGGGAAGCCAAGATTTTATCCGTATTCGGATAGGCATCGGGCGACCAAATATTATAGGGGGCTCAGCTGAAATCAGCGAAGCTGATATTATCACCTATGTGCTCAGCAATTTCACCTCTGAGGAAAAACAACCCATTACGCAGGCTATAACCAGGGTGAGTGAAGCTGTTCTCTGTATCCTCACTGAAGGTCTGACGGCAGCTATGAATAAATATAACTAATTCTCTGCCAGATTGTTTATTGACCTCACCCCCTTTATCCCCCTCTCCTTAAAAGGAGAGGGGGAAGAGATTTTTGAGAGGGGCTTCACCCCTCTCAAACACCCTTTATATTGAGTTTATTTCCTTGAAGCCGGGGGAGATAAATAAACGAGGGGCTTCGCCTCTGTTATACAACAATCCCTTCTCCTTTGAAGGAGAGGCTCTGCCCTTAAGAGCTAAGCCCAGAAGAGGGACGGGGGGATAGGTCTCCAAACAATCTTCTTTGCTAGGGTTCAGGCTCAGGTGATATAATGTCTATAGTTATATGAGATAAGGATTTCCAGGATGATAGATAAGAATAAATTTGTTGCCGTTATTGGCGGCAGGCAACCGTCGCCCCGGGAAGCCAAGCTGGCTGAAGAGGTAGGTGGTGAACTAGCCAAGGAGGGGGCTATCCTAGTGTGTGGTGGTCTGGGTGGGATTATGGAGGCAGCCTGCAAGGGGGCTCAAGCTGAGGGTGGGATGACCATCGGCATCCTCCCCGGAGAAAGCCGCCAGGCAGCTAACCCCTATGTCCAGATTCCCATAGCTACCGGGATAGGCTATGCCAGAAATGTAGCTGTAGTCAAATCGGCTCAGGCAGTTATTGCTATTGGTGGAAGCTACGGCACCCTCTCCGAGATAGGTCATGCGTTACAAAGCGGCATCCCGGTTATCGGCCTGAACACCTGGGCATTATCCAAGAATGGCAAGCAGGATAACTCAATTATCGTGGCTCAAAGTCCGACCGAGGCGGTGAATAAAGCGCTTGAGTTAGCCATAAAGTAATAGCTTGGGGTCAAAGAGAAGTGTCAACTATTGAGAATATTAAAGCCAGAGAAATCCTAGATTCCAGGGGCAAGCCGACGGTGGAGGTTGAGGTAGAACTATCTGACGGGACAATAGGTCGAGCGGCTGTGCCCTCGGGAGCCAGCACCGGTAAGTATGAAGCAGTAGAGCTCCGGGATGGAGGCTCCAGGTTTAACGGGCAGGGGGTGCTCAGGGCAGTAGCCAATGTTAATGAACATATCGCTGCTGGTATAATCGGGATGTCAGCTACCGAGCAGGCAGCCATTGACCGCAAGCTGATAGAGCTTGATGGCACAGCCAACAAATCACGCCTGGGGGCTAATGCCATTGTGGGGACATCACTGGCGGTGGCTCAGGCTGCGGCTAACCTAGGTGGTATGCCCCTGTACCGCTACCTGGGTGGGGTAGCCAGTTACACCCTGCCGGTGCCGATGCTGAACATCCTGAACGGCGGCAAACATGCCACCAACTCAACAGATTTTCAGGAGTTTATGGTGGTGCCAGCCGGTGCCAGCAGCTTCAGGCATAGTCTTCAAATAGCCAGCGAGGTATATCATAGCCTAAAGGGGATAGTCAAGGATAAAGGGCTGGATACCAATGTCGGCGACGAGGGGGGATTTGCCCCCTGTTTAGCCTCAAATAGACAGGCAATAGAGGCAGTGCTGGCGGCTATTGAAAAGGCGGGCTATAAGCCAAGTAAGGACTGCTTCATTGCCCTAGACCCGGCAGCCAGTGAATTCTATAAAGATGGTAAATATATTCTGACCAAGGAAGGTGTTTCACTCAGCACCAGTGAAATGGTAAGTTATTATGTCAAGTGGGTATCAGACTATCCTATTATTAGTATTGAGGATGGGATAGCCGAGGATGACTGGGACGGCTGGCAGCTACTGACCCAAAAGTTAGGCAGCAAAATACAGCTGGTTGGTGATGACCTCTACGTCACCAATGTAGAGCGGTTAAGTAAAGGTATCAGCTTAAAGGCGTCTAATTCCATTCTGATTAAACCTAACCAGATTGGCACGCTCAGTGAGACCATGGCTGCCATTAAGATGGCACAGGCGGCGGGCTGGACAGCGGTAGTAAGTCACCGCTCGGGCGAGACTGAGGACACCACTATAGCTGACCTGGCGGTAGGCCTGAATACGGGCCAGATTAAGTCTGGTGCGCCGTG